>JAYEOC010000052.1:0-3557 GCA_034722635.1 Methanobacteriota archaeon | reverse complement strand
GCTATTGCCGGGTTTCTTAAAGGTTTAATTGCAACGGGTTTGGGTAAGTTAATCCTTCCGGGGATAATTCATCACAAAAAAATTCAAAACTATGCAGAAGCTGTCGGATCAACAATTTTCATTATCTTCATCACAAACATCATTGCTGTTTTGTTTAGATTGTCCCCTTCTTTTATCTCGGTCTTACAGACGCAAGCAACAAATATTTTTGCCATCATGATCTGGGTTGCCCCTGCAGTGTTTATTGGTGGGCAAATTGGACCTATAATCGCAAGAAAGTTATCATTAAAACATGCGAGAGTGTATGTGGGAATTTTATTGATTCTTGTTAGTGCTTTAATGTTTATCCGTGCTTTTACCTTAATTTAGTAAGCCCCTTGCCCATTTAGCCAACGAGGAACTGGAACGACATTATTCATGAAGTAACCTTTTCGATTTCACTCCTGAATTTTTGGTGTTATATGCACTATGTCTTGAATCTCAACAGATAGGCTTTATTATTGGCAACAGAGCGATAATAACAAGAACTAGTTTTATATCATACATAGAGCCTGTTAGGCACTATGCCATTCCTACTCGCGGAAATAAAAGATGATAGGAAATACCGGTATAAACATTTACCACGTTTCATAATAATTCAAAAATGACATAAAGCACCACTGATAAACGCAACCAACCCAATAGCAATTGCCATCAACGTCTCTTTCCTCATAACGCCGTAGTCGGGATCTACGTTCCGTAACCCGGTACACGTATGCAGAAACAGCACATCCGCAGCCGCAATCGGAAGCAGATACGCGAAATTGAAGTAGTACGAGCTATTGCCAACGAAAAAAGGGACCACACTCAGTAGCACTGCGAGCAGATAAGAACCAATCACGACTAGTTTCGCAGTTTCCACGCCATATACCCGTGCTAAACTTTTCACGTCCCTCAACTCGTCCCCTTTTACATCCGCTATATCCTTCATCACCTCGCGTCCGAAACCCGCGAGTAGTGCAATACACGAAAGAATGATCAATTCTGTACTGATTCTACCGCTTGCTATTAAGCCGCCATAGATAAAAGGCACTGCCATCGTAAATGCAATATAAAAATTACTCACCACGAAGTACTCTTTCATTTTCAGGTCGTACAGGATGCCTAATACCGCTAATATAAACGCAAGAACGAACAAAAACGGATCATTCAAGAATAACGTTAGAATCATCGCAAATACTATACCGAGTGCGGTAGCGACACATGCAACCAGTAACGCCGCCGATTTTGTTATAGTGCCTCGTACCAGCGGCCTATCCATCCTCCGGTTTGCAATGTCAGATTCAAGGTCGCAATAATCGTTCAGCGCAAACGTGCCGGCCTGTATGAACAAAGCGGTGAAGAAGCCCAAAATCGCGGCGACATATGTACTGCCGCCTCCGACTATTACCCCTATTAACACGCCAAAGCCGTACATCAGCCCATGCTCCGCTCTCGTTAATTCCCATATCGCTTTTGTCAATGACCCCCAACGGCACGAATTATTGCTTATCATTTAGTTCACAAACAAAATATAGTCCATACCTAAAATGTTTTTCTGTTTGCACCGCTTGGTTTCATTACCTTTGTAACTAATCATGAGAAACATTTTCGTCCTGGAGGAGCAGACAATAGGCAAAATCGCGGCGGGTGAGGTTGTGGACCGACCGGCAGCGGTAGTTAAGGAGTTGATAGAGAACGCCATAGACGCCGGAAGCCACCACATAATTGTAGAAATAGGAAATGGCGGACGGGATTATATCCGAATAACCGATGACGGATGCGGTATCAGCGAGGAAGATGTGGAAGTGGCGTTCGAGAAGCATGCAACGAGTAAAATAAGGAGCATGGCTGATTTCTCGGCATTACACACACTGGGATTCCGTGGTGAGGCACTGCCAAGCATAGCCGCAGTTTCACGGGTAGAGATGAGCACAAGGCATGAGAGCAAAGATTTTGGTAACTATCTCCGAGTAGAAGCAGGCGACCTAAAAGAGAGAAGGCGGATAAGTCGTGCGGTTGGCACAACAATAGAAGTGAAAAGCTTGTTTTTCAACCTCCCGGCACGAATCGGCACTATAAAATCAAAATCCATCGAACTGCGGCATATTATGGATGTATTCATAAACTACGCCGTGATCTATCCCGAGATAAAATTTGAACTATTCCATGACGACAAGGAACAGCCAATACTAAGCACTTCGGGCAATGGCAAAATGCTGGATGCCATCGTGAATGCGTTCGGGAGCTTCGTTGCTAAAGAACTAATCGAGTTGAAAGTGCCGGATTCGCCCGTTTCCGCGCCTATATTTGACATCAAGCTATACGGGTACATATCCAAACCCGCAGCGTCTTACAGCACGAAAAAGCACGTATTCACGTTTGTTAACCGGCGGTACGTGAAGAGTGAACTCGTGAACAAAGCACTAAAAAGAGGTTACATGTCGCTTTTGCCCAAACACGCATATCCCTTTTCGGTCGTTTCTATCGTCATCGAACCCGCGGAAATAAATGTTAATATCCATCCGAAGAAGTATGAACTAAGTTTTTACCATGCTGATGACGTCTTTAAGCTCATCGTAGGCGCAGTGTCCACGACTTTACGCCATGCGGATTTGATGCCGGAGGTCGTGCAACGCGAAACGAGTGCAGAACGCGCAGAAACCGAGGGGGTTGAGTTCCTTGCTACCACCAAAGAGCAGAAGGCGCATGCAAGCCTACAAACGTCGTTTTCGAGTGATAGAGAAGCGAAAGAGGCGGAGAACCGCGGGTTGGGCCGAGCAGACCAGTTAGACATACTACCCGCGCCTTTGTATCAAGTTCTTGATACCTATATCATAGCACAGAGCGCAGGAGATGACGTGATTATGATAGACCAGCATGCCGCTGCGGAACGTATAAATTTTGAGAAGTTAATTGCTAAATACGGACGCAGGATAGACAAACAAACACTTTTGAAGCCGTACATACCGGAACTAAGCCCGCATCAACTGTATTTGCTGCGTGAAAGTGAACAAGCACTCAGGGATATGGGGTTTGACATAGAGCGGTTTGGCGATGACACATATATTATAAGGGCAATACCGGTGGTATTTTATCGTACGGTCGGCGAGGACGAGATAATGACGGTAATCGAGGATTTAGTGGAAGAGAGCGGAAAAAAAGCGGATAAAATCAAGGTGCTGTTCAGTACCGCAGCATGTAAAGCGAGTATAAAAGCGGGTGAGAAACTGTCTTATGAGGGTATGCGCGAGATTGTGGACGGGTTGCAGGCCGCGAAAATACCTTATACCTGCCCGCATGGTAGGCCCACGATGATACGGCTGACCAAGAAGGAGATAGAGAAACGGTTTAAGAGACGGTGAATCGAAAGACGGTATTTGTTTAGCAAACCACAAGATCACGTGGATAGCCCCTGTCAACCCAAAAATAAGGTGCTAATCGCGTGTGCTCTTATGGTTTAGCCCATGCTATACCAATACGATCTTGCCTCTCACACGTATCTAAAACGTACTCCCGTTACGACAGCCAGAGCCCGG
>JAYEOC010000051.1:7389-13849 GCA_034722635.1 Methanobacteriota archaeon | reverse complement strand
GTGGTTTTTAAACCGCTTATACCGAAGCTGAAGTTCATAACGAATAAGAATAAGTGGAGCGGGCATCTCATGGGTAAGGCGATGAGAACTATCCCAAAAGATGATTTCGTGTTGATTGGCAGCATGGCGGAGAAGTGAGTCGTGAAGGCGAGTAGGGGATGACATTTTATCATCCCAATGGGCAGTTTCCCAAAAAAGGTTGTGAATGGTGTCCTTTTAAACATATTCCTTATTTCGTCTGTTGTTTATTTTTTAATGCACTTTAAAAAGTCTAAAAAGATTAACGGCACCTGTAAACCCTCCTAGCATATACAATCTACATAAATCGAAGCGCAGGAAGCATTTAAGAAGAGCGGTACGCTATATCCTAAGCCATACCGGCTATCTTGTCGGATGTCCTGGCGGGATGGATTTTTATAGAGGGTTCGGAACTTGTTCAAATAACGCTTTTAGTTTAACAGAGGAAGAAATAGAAGCGATGGGTGGCGTAGAGTTAGAAGGGGAAGGATGGGATAAAGGATTATGTCCAGATTGCGGAGCCCCTGTAAGACCTGTAAGAGCTGAAGAAATAGCAGAGATGAGAAAGCAGCATCTTCTGAAGATAGGGAATCCTAAAAAGTAGGTGTGATTGTGCCCACTATTGCGGAGGGATTTAAAAAGTGTGGTTGTACCTCAAAAACCCTCTTCCCGATGCAGGTCTGCGTAGCGGAGATGGTTTTTTAGTTTTATTGATAAATATAAAGTGTGTGATCAGTGATTTGATGGTGGATGTGATAGAAGGTCAAAAGCACCATTTTGTTAAAGGTTTATATAGTCATGCATCTTCCTTATTAGTATGTCGTTGTTGATGTTCACAGCGACTATACTAGAAAGGTTAAAACTTCGGTAAGCGGGACTTGTTGTCCCGCAAGCCTTTTTTCTCTATTAAATGTTTGTAACATTCTATATGGTTCATAGCCATCCACTTAGCATTAAAATTTTCTTCTGCCCTTTTATAACCATCATGTTTTAGTTTTTCTCGTAATTTATTGTTACAAACAAGATTCAATAGTTGTTTGCCTAAATGCTCGAAGTCCCCTATATCAAAGAACAATCCGTATTTCCCATTAGACTCTATCACCTCTTTAATGCCAATGACATTTGTGCCTATTATCGGTGTTCGAAGCGCAAGTGCTTCCACTAAGGTGAGTCCCAGTCCTTCTCTGAGTGATGGTAATACACAGACTTTTGCTAATCGATATACTACTGGTAGTTCCCATCGTGTGAACGATATAAATTTTAAGTTTTCTTTTATTCCCATGTCGTCAGCAATGCCCTCTAGTTGACGTTGATATCTTTCTTCAAACTGATTTTCTGCCTTTCCTGTTATTAGGAATATAAAGTTTCTATCGTTTATCTGTTGATGTAACAAACCACAAGCCTTTACAAAAACATCTAAGTTCTTTCTTCTTTCATCGATGCGAGAAGGACAAAATATAATGTTGACTGGGTGAATGTTTAGCTTTTCATCCTCTTTTTTGACTATGAATATATCATCATCCACTATTGTCCAACCATTATTATTTTCCCTTATGATTTGGAGGTTTTTTTCAAGAGAAAATCCGTTAGTTGCGAATGTCTGGATAAACTTTTCCGAAATCTTTTTGCGAAACAAATCGCCTTCTAATTCACCATCTATTTTGAAATGTTTATTGGGTTTAAAATCGAGTCTAGTAATTATAGGAGTCATTATATGCTCCTTATGCCCATCTCCTCTAAACGTCTCTACCGGGATGCCGTGATATATCCGCTTTATTTTTTTCGCTTTAACTCCAATGTTAAGAAGTTCTTGTTTAAAAGCTTCGCTGCCTGCAATGAATAAGTCTATTGATTCTAGTTGTGACAATAATTTTAAAAAGCTATAAGTAGAATGTTGTTTGGGTTTTGTTTCATCCCACTGTGATAGTGGAGTTTTATGAATCGTGACTACTAATGGTATTCCAAACGACGCTTTTAAATGAAGCCCTATAAAGGCTCCTGCTAGATGCTGCCCATGTATTATGTCTGGGGCCGTGTCTTCGCATATGCGTAAACCGCGTTCTATGGGACTTTCATAATGGAGTGTTTTCGTGGAATCAAAATCTTTTCTGTATATGGCCGGATTGCTATCTTTGGGGGTTTTATCGATAGTTTTATGTTTTTTAGAGGTTGAGGTAAGAACAATAACTTTGTGACCCCTTTCAGCAAGCGCATTAGCAAGATATTCAGCATGTGCGCCACCTCCACCTATATTTGGAGGGAATTGTTTGCTGATGATTAATATTTTTAAATTGCGTGATACCATCTTTTATCGCGTTCCCTCTATTTTGTCGTATTGAGCGTTGTGTATATGAATATTTAACCAAATTTGAAAATTGTTGTGTCCTCAAAACTTGCGCTTGTCAAAATCGCTTTTATCCCACCGTCATACGATGGTCTACCGGAGGGAGTCAAGGGGGCTTAGCCCCCTTTTTAAAAATCGGAAAAACGCAAAAAAGTGTGTGCAAAGCCAAAAAGAGTTTTAAAATGAGAATTGGCAGCTATATGGAATCCCAAAGGTTTTCCATATAACATTCCACTTTTCACTCCTTTAGCTAACACTTTAGTTTTTTAGAGCACTGCCAAAGCGAGGATAGGGATTCCGAGCCCTAAAATAATGGATTCAGAACTCATATAAATCCCAAAATATTGAGAGAAAGATTACTTCACATCCCCTTCACACACATATTTTTGCCTCTTGCATCGCATTCCGTTCTAACCACTTCCTACTTCTATTTTGTGCTTTTGCAGTGAAAGGTGACCAAGTTCAGTTGTTTATAACGTGAACATCCCGAGCGATACCTGCCCCCGAGACAACGCTATCTGAGACTCTTCGGAACCTATAACGGTATCCCCCTCATCTAGAATGAGTACGTCTTACCCAATTCCGGTACGATCACCTCAATATCCTTACCTATCGCTCTAACAAGTTCCACAAAAACCGCCGGTCTCTCAGTATGTACGGGAATTAATATCCTGGGGTTAATTTTACTGATGAGTTCTTGCAGCTCAGGTCGGGAAGCATGACCGGAAACATGCGCACGATCTATTCTTCTTTTGAGTTTAAAACATTCAGGATTGGAACACCCCACAGGAAGTGGCGTCTCACCCAAACGGTACCCAATGCCAAAAGCATCTAACCAATTAATGAATCGTTCCTCGTCCAGTTCCATCTCGTCACAGAAAGGTTCACACTGCGCCCTTATGTATCGTGATCCCGGTATTTTACCATTCTCATCGGCTAAGTCGAACAACTGCCCCAAATCGTAATAAGACAGCATCAATACGTACTTGCCGGGATTCGACTTGAGTTCTTCTGCCACTAAACCGTGATCGTAATGACTGGAATCCGTGGTCCACATCTCCCGATCAACGGAATAACCGTATTCGTGCTTATATAAAGAGTAGTCCGCGGGAGAGTACAAGCAACTGCCCTTGCGCTTGAGAAATACCTTAACGTAATCGGGCAGTGGCGTTAGCCCCAGTTTGTTCAAAACGTACGCGAGCCTAGCGTTTATCACGAATGTCCTACCACAAGATTCCGCCGCTTTAATGATCGTATCATACCGCGTGGTATCTTTCCAACTGAAATCCACGAACACCAGGCCATCGGTTTCCGCAATCTCTTCCGTAATCTTAGTGCGGACCATATCCTCAGTAAGCTGGGAATCTGAATCAATCCGGGTGCCCTCGCAGATCAATACATCTATACCCGCTCCCACCGCCTTTACGTAATCATCAATAGTAGTTCCTTTAATACCGTGAAACCTGAGGTCTCCTGTGTAAAGAATCCGAAAGGGCTTATTATTGACCGGGCACGCCAGGACGTAGCTTGAAGCCCCCGGGACGGAATGATCCACCTCGATCATGGTGACGCTAAAAGTACCTATGTCCGTCTCTTCACCGTCCTCTAAGACTCGGCAATCTCTAACCAGTATCGCTTTATGCTCGATCTTTGGGCTTCCCGGCATGGCACCTCGCTTAGTGGTCGTAATATTAGCGCCCTTTGACTTTATCGCTTCCGACTTGAAGTTTGTAACCTCGTCAATTGCCTCGACCAGCGTAAGGGTAGTCCCGGAGCAGTAAAGTGGAATGTCTGAATGGAGAACTCCTATGTCCCCTGAGTGATCCATGTGGGCATGGCTAAGTAATATCCCGTCAAGGTAATTCTGATCGTGCGTTTGGCGGTAGTCCTCATAAGTAACAAGCCCCGGTACCTTCAGCAGCTCCGACTCGGCCGAGATTACCCGGTCGTATGTCTCATTTGAGATGCCTTCCACACCTTTTGGACGGATCAAATCTTGCCGATAGATGCCCGGGATTACTGGCAGGACTCCTATGGTAAGCTTATCCTTTAACCCCGTGTTGGAACGTACACCAAGAAACTCCGCGAAGAACTCCGAGGAATAACCCATTCGGGTTCCGAAATCCAGCATTACGCGGGTGCCCTGATGTTCCACCAGAATCTTGTTGCCACCGATTTCTCCTACTCCGCCATAAAACGTTATCTCAACCATTTTTTACTCCGTTCATCTTTTAGTTATTTGCCCTTTCGGTCGGTATCGTCTTGAGCAACCAGGCTTTTACAAATCACTATTCAAAGCGGTTCTAACCGCCTTCTCCATTACCCCTATCGGTGGCTCCTTTTGTGTCCATATCGTGAACGAAGCCGCGCCCTGATATACCAGCATCTTCACACCATCTATTATACTTTTAACGCCCGCTTTTTTCGCCTCTCGCAGTAACTTCGTCTCTATCGGATTGTACACAATATCAAATACCACGAGTTCCGGGTGCATCGAGTCCGCAGTTACCAGAGTAGCATCTTCATTTGGGTGCATACCCACAGAAGTAGTATTTATCAGTATATCCGCGTCCTTGATGCTGTCTTTAAGCACAGCCGCAGCCAGACTAATAGCATTCGCATTACGAAGATTAGACACCAACCTTGTAGCTCGTTCTTTCGTTCGGTTTGCTATCGTTACCTTCGCACCTGCGGTATCGAGATAATAGGCAATAGCTTTTGCCGCGCCGCCTGCACCAAGAATTAATACTGTTTTCCCTTTTAGGTTGCCCACGGTCTCTTTGAGTACTTTAAGCGAGCCTAAACCATCGGTATTATAGCCGGCAGGTGTGCCACTGCGAAACTCAATGGTATTTATTGCACCAATTTTAGTCGCTACTTCTTCGGTAGCCACAAAGGCAAGCGCTTTTTCCTTCAGTGGTATAGTAACGTTAAGACCCCGGATACCAAGGCTTTTAGCGCCTTTTATCGCATCACCTACTTCGTGCTGCGAAACGCGAAACGCGAGATAAACTGCATCCAGGCCGATTGCGTCAAATGCAGCGTTGTGCATAGCCGGGGACAGGCTGTGCTCTATCGGATCGCCGATAATGCCGTATATTCTTTTCGTCATCTTATAAACAGATGTATTTTGCAGAAATATAAAATCAAACTATCTCAGTAAGCTCATCAATTGACTTAATCACATAATCCGCACCTGAAAAATCCTGTGCCTTTGTATATTCATTCGGAACCGCCACACAAGGTAAACCCGCTGATTTTGCCGCACGCACACCTATTTCCGTATCTTCTACCACGACTATCTCTTCACTTTTATAACCCAGTTCATTCCAGGCTTTTGTATATACCTCGGGATTCGGTTTCCGTGTGAATACATCCTCCCGGGTTAATATCAATGTGAAATAGCCGTGAAGCTGGAATTTTTGTAAAAACTTACTTACTGATTCTCCTGTGGACGTAGTGGCAAGCGCGAGAGTCAATCCTTTGGTTTTCATTGTATCCAGGCACTCTTTCACGCCGGGTAGCAGTTTAGAAGTAGAATCCCAGAGTTCACGGTAAAGTCGTTTCTCAGCCTCCACTATCAATTGCTGCTCTTCTGGTGATATATCGAATTTCTCGGCAAATACACTTATACGGTCCGCAGGATGCCATCCGATGATGTATTGCTCATCTGATTGTGTAATCGAATACCCAAATTTATTGAACACCTGAACGGTTATAGCTATATCCCGTCCGACCGAATCTAAAAGTACACCGTCAAGATCAAATATTATCGCTTTTATCATGTTTATACGTTAAATTGTTTTAGTTATAAGCTATGTCTCAAGATATACCTATAGCCGGATGTTTAAACAAAAGGCGATTCTCGCACCACTTCTACCTCTGGATTCTCGCTTATTTCCAGAAATACTAACCAATTTAGTTTGTTCGAATTGTTAGAACGCTACTATAAGCGCGAAAAGCGAAGAGGAGATAGACACAAACAACCACTTAAATCGTAAATAGCGTCCTCTTTTTTGGTATTGCCAATATATATTGGGGAAGCGCACACGATGGCAAAAGAAGAGCTTTTAAAATAGTTCGAGTAAAGCCAAAAAA
>JAYEOC010000051.1:0-7289 GCA_034722635.1 Methanobacteriota archaeon | reverse complement strand
GATAGACACAAACAACCACTTAAATCGTAAATAGCGTCCTCTTTTTTGGTATTGCCAATATATATTGGGGAAGCGCACACGATGGCAAAAGAAGAGCTTTTAAAATAGTTCGAGTAAAGCCAAAAAAATCTTTAGCACGTCTGTAAATAAAAATTCAAAACTATAGAAAAAAGAGTAGTCGAACGGCACCTACTAAAAGCGGCAAAATGAATGCAATATTAAGGAAATGGGTGACGAAAAGATAATACTCAGCGTTTCATTACGTGAACTGCGTGAAAGGCATGGAATAACGTTGAATTTAGTTCCTGATAGGTATAAGTTCAAGGACGTTTTTGATGCTATTGTTCGACAACTACCGGGAAGGCATCGTGGCCCTGCAGCAACAAATAAAAAGGACAACGGGAATAACGGAATGCGCAAGAATGGAAGAAAAAACCTACCGCAGCGGTATCTTGCGGGAACAAAAGCAATCCAGGAAAAGTATAAATGCAGTTTTGAAGAAGCCGAGAAGATTTTAATAGAAAAAAGACTTAATGAGGGTTTAACAAATTCCAGTAAAGACTAAAGCATTGGATTACAAATAAACGTAGATTAATTTGTGTCACTATTCAAGTTTAGTTGGATAATATGCTTTACTTTACTTTCCTTGCACTACTAATGTATCAAAAAAGAACAACGTTAAAAAGTTGAATAGCTACCAGGTTTTTTAGTTCTATTAAAGTACATACATAGAAACAATGCAAATCGTGGCTATAACCGGCGGAATAGCAAGTGGGAAGACGCTCGTGCTTAAACTATTCATGAAGCTAGGCGCTTACGGGATAGACTGCGATTCCCTGAGCAGAGAAGTAGTAATGCCATGTTCGACTGCCTGGTGGAAGGTAGTGAATACCTTTGGCAAGGGTATATTGAAGAATGATTTGACGATAGACCGTAAAAAGCTCCGAAACATCGTATTCCATGATTCTACTAAGCGCAAGGAATTAGAAGGGCTAATACACCCAGAAGTATTAAAGATGTGCCGGGATAGGATCGAGGCGATAAGGAAGATAGAGCCTGAGCTACTGGTTGCTATTGACGTCCCGCTATTAATAGAAATAGGGCTGCAGAACGAGTTTGAGACGGTGATTGTTGTTTACTTAGACGCAGAGACGCAGATAAGGCGGGTGATGGCACGAGAACAGGTAACGGGGGAAGATGCGAAGAAACTGATTGGGTTACAAATGCCGCTTAGCGAAAAGGTGAAGTTTGCAGACATCGTTATAAATAATGGTGGCACGATCGCGGAAACCGAGGAGCAGGTCCGAGCTGCTTTCGCTTCGCTATCTCGTAACAGGAAAGAATACAATTTGATAATCGGACGCAGATGAACGCAGATAATCCTGATTTTGAATATACGGAATTGACGGATGCGTTTATTAGAATCTGCGTAAATCCGTGTGATCTGCGTCCTAAATCGGTAGATGTTATACTTTAGACACCACAGGTACACAAAGACATTCCGAAGTTCTTGTGCTGATGCCTACCTGAGCAATCCGATCTCCGCTATAACTAACAAATCTATATCCTCTTCCAAAGCCGAGAACCGCTCCTTAAATTCAAGCAGCTTATCCCTCTGCTCTTGCTTCACTTTACCCCTGTCCAGCTTATCCTCGAGTTCCGCTTCTTTATGATAAATGCTATCAATCAACCCAAAAATACGCGGATTTTTAGTTCTAACTGCTTTTAAATCTGCCATAATGTCCTCCCCAGCCGAATGCTTGCTCAATATCGCATCAAACTCATCGAATATCTGGTCGCTTCCCCGGTAAAAGTCCTCCACAGTACCCAAAAAAAATCCCGATACCCTCTTCTCTTCTTCTTCTTCCATGGCAATACAAAATAATATATTCGACTATATGGTAAAAAGTTTTTCGGTTTTTATCATTTCCGTACCACTATGCTAACCACATCGTCCGCGGATAGTACATGCAAAAGTCCTACACGCTGTCCTGAATGCTTCGCAGACGGCCCCCATATCCTTGCATACCGAAATCGCTCTATAAAATCACGATGGATGGTAGAACAGGCGTCAGCAACCGTAGAATCCTTTCTCAAGACTAGAGGATGATCCATATCTGGTGGTGCACCCTGTGGCTTCAGATAGATGCGTATAAAACCAAGTTGTTTGTATATCTGCTCCTTCAATGTCTCGAGCTTTAAGTTCTCTTCCGCGGAGATCATAATTGCATCAGGGAATCGTTCCTTGGCTTTCGATAGCGTCAAAGGGTCGGCCAGGTCTATCTTGTTTATGACTGTGATTGCATGTAGATATTTGCGGTTTCCTGTTGCCACATCTATAAGTTCATCAAGCGTGATTTTTTCTCGTATAAGGACCTCCGCATTGTGTGTCCGGTATTCCGACAACACTACACGAATCATTTTTTCGTCCAGTCCGATTTGATTTAGCTTAACTGTGCTGTTTATCGTTATTCCACCACGACTCAATCTGCGTATGATGACCTCCGGCGGTCGGGCATTAATGCGGATGCCCGCGTCATACAACTCCTTTACAAGAATATCGTATTGCTCTAAGTGGAACACATCCACAATAATAAGGATCATATCAGCGTTTCGCATTATCGAGATGACCTCCTTGCCACGCCCACGTCCTGCCGCGGCACCCCGGATAAGGCCCGGTACGTCAAGGAATTGCAAACGAGTGCCCTTGTATTCCAGAGTGCCCGGGATAACCTCTAGCGTTGTGAACTCATAAGCCGCAACCGCTGCGTTTGTGCCTGTAAGATGGTTTAGCAGCGTGGATTTGCCCACAGACGGAAAACCGACCATTATGATGGTTGCATGCCCTGATTTTTTTATGCCATAGCCTTTCCCCACACGTGAGGATTTCGATATTGCCTGCTTTTGTAGCTCGTCTCTTAATCTGGCAACTTTCGCTTTTAAACGCCCGATGTGATGAGAAGTCGCCTTATTATAAGATGTTTTTCGGATTTCGTCCTCAATTGCTTTGATGTCAGCTTCGCTGGTCATTTTCTATGTGTTTTATCGTAATAGATACGGTTTTATCAATATAAACAAGTCTATTAGAGAACTAAACAGGCATTCCAAAAGCGAAAACGGTTTTAGCTGTTTACTATCAGGGCATTGCAGGCAAGAACCTACTTTTGGATAATATTAATAGCATCTAAATCCTACTTGTGTTTACTACTTTGGCAGAAGCAACAGGAAAAGAACAAAGCGGGGGTAGCCGAGCTGGACAAAGGCGCAGGACTTAAGATCCTGTTCCGTAGGGATACGAGGGTTCGAATCCCTCCCCCCGCATCCTGTTCACTCACCATTACCCGCTTCTGCCGCCTTTATCCGGTCCAGTAATATGTCCACAATCCGTTCATCCACCCCGATTGGCTTACCGTAAATTAGTTCTACATCTCGCCCTAGCTCTGCCCATTCGCCCTCAAACGTTAATTGCAGCGTCTCTGGTATGTCTTCTGTCGTATGCGTACCCTCTGCTAAGAAGACCGGCACCGCTACTATCTTCTTTATACCGCTCTTAGCAAGCTCTCGCAGTACCTCTTCTATGCTCGGTGAATTCAGTTGCAGAAATGCGACCCTTACGTCCTTAAAAACACCTCGTAGTTCCATCAATCGCTGCAAGCCTTCCAGTAGCTCCTGGTTATACGCCATTCTGCTACCATGACCTATCAAAACAACTGCCAGGTCTTCTTCGCTTTCTTTTATCATTTATTAATTGCAATTTATTACTGGAATGACTATATTAAATAGTACCCAAATCAAAGCATAGGCGAACCAACTTTTGATAAAAATGAAACTAAAATCATGTATAAAAGGCTATAAGAAAGGCACGCATCGTGTAGTTCCTCCAGCAGCTACTTTAGCACGGGTAGAGTCGAAGATGCCAGTTGCAGGTGTTGAAAAGGTTACGGACATAACCGGACTTGACCGGATAGGGATACCAGTATTTACGTGCATAAGACCCTCTGCGGAAGGCGGAGCGGTATCGCTGTATAACGGTAAAGGTACGACCGCGGAAGAAGCGAGAGTGTCCGCATTGATGGAAGCGATCGAACGCTATTCCGCGGAAGTTAAAGATCGCGAACTTATAGAGGATAGTTATGTCCAGCTTAGCAAACATGAAAATGCGTTAAACCCGAATGAGTTGATTCTGCCGGGTTATGTAAAGAACATTGATGAAATAAGTATCCCCTGGGTGGCGGGGTATGACCTGATACAAGAAGAGGAGATATACGTGCCGGCGAGTGCAGTTTTTCATCCTTTACCTTCGAGATATGACCGAGTACGGCTGTTCAGAACGAACACGAGCGGATTGGCGTCTGGAAACGAGCTAGAGGAAGCGATTTTTCATGGTCTCGCGGAACTGGTAGAACGAGACGCATGGTCGCTGGTGGAACTCACACGTAATACGGGTGCTGTTGTACGAATACGAGAAGAACGGGTACGTGACCTTATGGCTAAATTCGCGGATGCGGATGTTTCGGTGCTTATACGGGATATAACGAGTGACGTCGGCATTCCGACTTTCGCTGCGGTTTCTGATGATCTCCGGTTGAAGGATCCAACACTGCTCACTACCGGGATGGGTACGCACACGGATGCACGGGTTGCGATACTACGTGCGCTTACAGAAGTTGCTCAGAGTCGGCTCACGCAGATATACAGTGCAAAGCAGAACCCTGCGATTAAGGATATGAGGCGGATAATGGGATATGAATGGATGCGTAAGAAGAACAAACATTGGTTCACCAATTCGGAGAGTATCGAGTTCGAGAATGTGGAATCACGGAATAGTGTAGATTTTCTTGATGATATTAACTATACCATAGAGCGGATACGGGATGTTGGCCTGGAACGAGTGGTTGTGGTGGATTTGACGTGTGAGGAGATAGGTGTTCCCGTGGTTAGAGTAATCGTGCCGGGATTGGAGATGTATACGGTGGATGAGGAACGGATTGGGCAGAGGTGTAAGAACGCACGGAAGGCTTTATGAGTGACGTCTATAAAAAGGAAAACGAACGCGCAAAACCGGGTAGATTACACGGTATAGCAAACCTATTTGTGGATGGTATCAATAAAAATTATAAATAGTTATCTCTAACAAATACAACTTTATGTCATTCCAGCCCTTTAACATCAATCATACGACAAACGGGTCTTTTCATCCGCAAGTGTTGGTTGAATGATCTTAGACCATCGCGAAGAGTTCCATGTCCCGAGTTTCTTATGTATCTCATAGTAGTTCTGGGGGATCGGATGCGTTCCTATTACAACATCAAGCCCATATTTTGCCTGTATAAAGTCACGAAAATCAGTCACACGAGGGCATGGTGGATATCCAACGACCAGTCCGGTAGCAAGATGTATCACATTTGCACCGTTCTTCTTCATCTCTTCAGGAGCATATTCGATATTTCCACCGGGACAGCCACCACACGCAGTATATCCGATCAGTTGCACTTCTGTATCCTTATAAATGCTGAATGCACCCTCCCGGTTCTTAAGCGCCCTTAGACATTTGCCGCCGGCACACATACGGTAGCGGTCGCATATAATAATCCCTATTCGAATTTCATTGCTCATTTTTCGCCCTCTGTATCTTGTATAACAGAACTTATAGAGAATGTAGAGGTTTGTTTGTATTAATACTTCCACAGTGCTCTTGCTATTTATTTGTTCCCTGGACTTAAAAAGTGGTGCAACCAAAGTATATGGGCACCAAGTTGTTATCATCAAAGTGTTGGACATGGTCGGGGCTTAGTTATTTATGCGACACAAGTTCAATTACTTGTGAGGTGCAAAGAACACCCCCCTCCCAAAGGAAAAGAGGAAATAAGATAAGGTGTGAATATAAAAAATAGAAGGTAGAACTGTCTTAGCACCCGCAGCAATCGTTATCGCGATTGTGCACTCGGGCCTGATGCTTTGTCGTATAATCGGCATGAGAAAGGAGAAGAAGTGGTAGAAATGGTAAAAGTAGAGGATTTGGTAATATATGTGAATAGTGGAATGGACAACCCGAAGAACCAATATGCAAGTTATGTCATTGCATTTGCAGCGAAACAAGCAGGTGTCCCAACAGTAACAGTATTTTATGGACCGAACGGTGTTGAAGTGACGAAGAAAGGTAAGTTGGCTACTTTAGCCATACCAGATGAAGTGAAAACGTTAATTGCAGGGCAGTTTGAAGGTTTGAAGCCGGAAGACTTACCCGACAACCTTGAGCAGTTAGCAATGTTTGAAAAAGATGAGCTGGGTGTGAACATCTATTCGTGTGGGACTTTCAACGTTATAGACGGTTTCGCAACGTCTATTGACGACAAAACGAACATCGAAGATTTCGTAACGCCTGTGAAGGTGCCAGACGCAGTAGGTGTAGCGCTAAACGCAGACAAAATACTGTGGTTGTGAAAACAAGTACAAAAAAAGGGGTAGTAAAAACCCCCTCTATCTTTTTTGTACCAAGCGAAAAGAAATTTGGAGTGCGAAAAGGAAGTTTAAGGTGATAAAATAGTTAGAAGAGGTGAAAAGGCAGTATACAGCTCACGGATGCCCGGTCATTTCGTGCATGGCATGGCGGGGGCTTCGCACATAAATGGAGGAAACATATGAAAAAGGAACACATAACTGGCTTAATAGCCCTAGTAGCAGTCGTAGCGGTTTTGATATTTGCGGGGTGCATTGAGGAGCAACCACCGGCACAAGTATCCACGCCCCCTCCAGCACCTACGCCAACCCCCATACCTACATTGACACCCGCTTCAACGCCGACAAGCTCCAGCCTGGAAGGCAACATCTGGACGCTTACCAATTTCATCGCAGAGAGTGAGGGTGACGTGCGTTTACCCATCTCAGGGACTACAATCACTGCTCGCTTTGAAGATGGGCTGATCCGCGGTACGGCGGGGTGTAACCAGTACTCTGGACCATATACAGTCACAAACAAGATCATAATCGAGGAGCCTGAAAGAACAGAGATGGGATGTCTGGAACCTGTTGGTATCATGCAACAGGAGACACAATACTTCGAAATACTGCGTGATGTAACGACATATACAATAAAAGAGAACCAGCTTACCCTCAGCACAGAAGATGGGCGGGCACTGGAGTACCATGCGAAGTTAGCTAACGTAAACGATATTGAAATAATGCTGCTTGAATCATTTCCTGTTCAGATAAACGTTGTTGCAAAAGGCGCGCATCCTGATAGCTGTACGAAAGTAGAAGAAATTACGACAAGACGTGAAGGAAATACA
>JAYEOC010000050.1:0-3627 GCA_034722635.1 Methanobacteriota archaeon | reverse complement strand
GAAAGAACATATAGGGGTAAGCGTAATGAAAGAGAAAGTTGAAGAGATCATGACAAGAGCGGTAATCACGGCAAACGAGAACGATACATTACTGGACGTTGCAACGATATTAAAAGAGGGCAAAATAGCGGGGGTTCCAGTTCTCAATGACACAGAGGATATAGTTGGTGTGGTTAGTGAAGCGGATATTTTAAAGGTACTGACCAATTTTCACTGGTACACGTCTGTATTTACTGTGCATGACCTTATGCACGTATTTGGCGAAGACCTACACGATATACAGCAAGACGTAGAAAAAGCGAGCAAGATGAAAGTGAAGGACGTGATGTCGAAGGAACCTAAAACCATAGCGCAAGATGCCTTAATTGACGATGCCGCGCAGATTATGCACACCACGGGGTATAATAGATTACCGGTGGTAGATACAGCCGGTAAATTAGTAGGAATCGTAGCCCGAGCCGATATAATCGCTTCGATTTATGAGCACTAAACAGAGGGAATAAATGCAATCAAAGACCAATGTAAAAGTAAAGGAACTGATGATAACAGAGGTAATAGCAGTAAAGCCCGGCGATACAATACCGCACGCGGCTAAAACGTTCAGAACGAATAGCATTAGCGGTGCACCGGTTATTGATGACCAGAGAAAGGTTATTGGCGTGATCAGTGAAGCGGACATCATGAACTTAACCGCTGCGATACCATTTCCGGATATAGACCCGCTCAATCCGTTCCCGGTGTTCTCTATGTCCAGCTACATGAAGAAGGTAAAGAAGATCCCGGATGAGATAAACACGCTATTTGAGGGATACGTGAAGGACGTAATGTCAAAAAACACGGTTACCGTTTCTCCTGACGACTCTATATCAGATGCGGCACGGCTAATGCGTAAACACGATTTTAACCGGCTGCCGGTGGTAGATTCGGAAGGTAAATTGGTAGGCATAATAGCAAGAGGGGATATTATAGGCATTTTTAAAAATTAAACTCGGTAGTAGTAAACTAAAAACAAGACGGTTTTTCGTTTCCTGTGCTAAACGTTTTTGCGCCGCCTGTAAAAATCTAACAAAATACGATGGTTGTTGAAACTTTAGGCAAAGTAGTAGTACTCGCAGCAATAGCATTTGTAGTTCTTTTAGTACTAGCACTCTTCTTTTGCTTCTTTATCATTCGTACAAAACGGATAATATTCCCCAATCTCGTGTTGTTCATAATAAGCTTGCTTTACGAGCCGTTGCGCAGATTGCTCTCATTTTTCCGGATTGACCCTACACTGATAGACCGTGTATCGGTGGAGATAAGAAACACGATTAACTACCACGAGTTCGTAGCTACGGACTTAGAAGAGCGTGTTCTGCTTCTTCCACAGTGCATCCGAAGCACGGACTGTCCTGCTAAACTGAACCCTGTGGACGGGATCCATTGTATGGACTGTGGTAAATGCGGAATTGCAGAACTAAACGCTAATTGTAAAGAACTTGGTGTCCGGATGTATATATCACCGGGTGGCACATTCACGGGCCGGATTCTCATGCACAGCCGTGCAAAAGCGGCAGTAGGTGTCGCTTGTTATCCCAACCTGCATGAAGGAATGCTAAATGCAAAACTTATGGGTACACCAACACAGGGCGTGCCATTAACAACTTATGGCTGCGTTAATACCACGGTGGACATAGAAGAGATTTTGAACAAATGTAAAATGAAAACGTCAAAATGATAGACCCAATACCTGCCGCTGTGTACCAACTAATAGGAGAACTCTTTATAATCCTCGTTAGCGTGGTTGTCGTGATAATATTGGTTGCTGTAAGTTTAGTCATCTATAAACGAGACCTGTTCCCTCGGTTCACGCTATTTGTGCTCAACCTCTTTTATCAGCCCACCAAGCTATTGTTTGGGTACTTCAGTATAAACCCTGTAATCATTGACGAAATAGGCATTGCTCTGGTTAATGCAATCTACAAAGATACGTATGGTAAGACGCCAATGAATAAGCGGATTTTGTTCCTGCCTCAGTGCCTCCGCAACCTTGAATGTCCGGCAAAGACGTCACCACAGGAAGGTATAATTTGCAAAGCGTGCGGTAAATGTGGCATTGCGGACATCAAAACTAAGTGTGCTGAACGTGGTATAAGTATTTGCATAGCTCCGGGTGGTGAATTCGTTAAGCGTGCGATACGAGATAAAAGGCCTATGGCAGCAATGAGCGTTGCATGCCACTGTGACCTTTACGAAGCAATGCGGTATGTTACATCAAAAGGTGTGCCAATGGTAGGCGTGGTGCTCTCAAAGACCGGGTGCGTGATGACCGAAGTTGATTGGTCAGAACTGAAAGAAATGCTGTTTTTTCGCTGTTGACCACCATAGAGTAATTTAATAGCAAAAACATTTTTATGCACACACAACGCGAATATCTCGCATCACCATAAAAAAGAGATGCAACAGTACGATGTGATAATAGTAGGTGCAGGTCCTGCCGGCGCGATAGCAAGTAAAACCTGTACGGAGAAAGGACTTAGTACGCTACTCTTAGAGAAGGCCGTTATCCCACGGTTCAAACTCTGTGGCGGTGTTGTATCCACAAGCGCACTATCGCACTTAGGTTTTGGAATTGAAAAGGAGTTGATCGAGCGAGAATGCTATGGTGTACGAGTGCATTTTAAAGATTACCGGATAGAACGAAAAAAGAGTTCGCGGTTGGCAATACTCGTATCGCGCGATAACTTTGATGCCTACCTCGTGTCAAAAGCTGTGGATGCCGGAGTTGTACTACAAGAAGACGAAAAAGCAACTTCTATAAAACTAGAGCCGTCAAAGGTAGTTGTGGAAACCACTAAAGGAAAGTACAATGCAAAGGTAGTTATCGGCGCGGATGGTGTTAATAGTATAGTTTCAAAGCATGTTCGCGATTCTTATAAGCCCAACGAGCTGGGGCTTTGTATTGCTGCTGACATACCGGCCACGAATGAAGAAGTTGATGAGTACATAGAAAATGTTGCTGCGTTTCATTATGGGCTCACGAAATCAGGTTACGGGTGGGTATTTCCAAAGGCGCAGCATTTTTCTGTGGGTGTTGCGGGACTCATTCCAAGCATGAAGAGCCCCCGGAAGATATTTACGCAGTTCCTTGAAACGTTAGGATTTCGCACCGATGTCGTCACGCATGCGCACCTAATTCCTTCTGGCGGCTATGAACGAGAAGTATGCTCGGATAGATTGATTCTGGTCGGCGATGCTGCGGGCTTTGTTGACCCGTTTTATGGCGAAGGAATAAAATATGCTTTTATCTCTGCTAAATTCGCAGCAGAACGTGTTGTAGAATCATATGAGAGCGGAGATTACACGAAATCCGCTTTGGATACCTATAAAAGATCGTGCTATAACTCGTTTGGAAAGAATTTTGAATATTCACTAAGATTGACCCGATTGATGAATAAACACCCCGACATCTTCTTTAGACTCCTTTCGTCTAACAAAAGTGTTTTAGATGAGTGGCTTGAGATTGTTGCAGGCAGAATGGATTACAAAGCGTACATAAGGTGGCTCGTTCCTCGCGTGCCGTACTTCATGCTAAAGGCGCTGGTGCCGCAAATAAAATAGTGGTTCCGGGCGGATTTAAGACTTACG
>JAYEOC010000049.1:6773-13921 GCA_034722635.1 Methanobacteriota archaeon | reverse complement strand
ACTAGTATTGATTTTTTGGAAGAGTATGGGGGCCTGAGAGATGTTTTAGGGATAAAGATCATTGATCTCACGGTTAATGATGTTGAAACGGCAGCGGCGTATTGTAAAAGTAAAAGCAAGATCAGGGACTATTTTATAGGCTCTACGGTGAAAAATAGAAATGGGTGTCTCCTCACATATAATCTTGCTGATTTTACGTGGATGGAAAATGTACACACACCTCGTCAATTCCTAAGCGTTGAGTAACTTCTCGAATATTTTCTCACATCACAGTAACCTTCTCCCCTTCTGTCGGTGTCTGCGTATGAATAACCACAGTAACACCTATCGAAACTGCTATTATCAGCACAGCAGAAAAATGTTAATGGGTCCTAAGAATGAAAAAGAAGCTCGTGCTTATAATAATTCTAACCCATCATAATCGAAACAACAAAAACACCTATAAGCGCAACGGGAATAAAAATCATCCCGGTGAATGCGTTTTTCGTTATCGTACGGAGCCCATCCCGGTTTTTCCAGTCACCCCGGTGCATTAAAATAACGCTCTTTGCCGTATAGAACATGGGAACGGCTAAAAGCAGGAGACTATAGTAAGGCACACCGAGCCATAGAAGTGGGATGAAAGCAGCCCACGATCCGAGCGTCAGGGGCAGGTAAAGCTTTGCGGTTAGCTCCTTACCCAATCGAATAGCCAGCGTATTTCGGTTTATCAAGCTGTCGTACTCGAAATCCGGTAGTTCACGTGTCAATTTCAGCTTGAACGCATCTATCATCCAGGGTAATGCAACGACCGTTGGGAGCCAGCTCACCTGGTGCGCCTGCAAATAATAACCGCTGAAGACCGTTAGCCAAGCGACACCGGTAGTCAAAGCTAATTCGCCCAGGCAGTGATAAGATAGCCGCGGTCCCCGCGAATATGAATATGCAATGAATATACCCATGAGCCCGAGTGGCATCGTCAGTGGTCCGGTGTCGAGCGGCAGCCATAACAGTACACTTAAAGGTAATGCCACCAGTACGCATAGATACGCACCAGTTACTGCCGCTTTCACCGATATTAGCCCGTTCTCAAGTGCGTTGAACCTTCCGCTGACCGCGGTCGAATGAAGCGAGTTTGCACCTTCTACCTGAAAAGTCACACCTTTTTGTTTCAAATCGGTATATACACTGCACGCATTGAGCACGAAACAGAAATCCGTTAGCAGGAATACCGCAATAAATGAGACTGCAAGCACAGGCACGTCAATAACGTACCCGTCATGCCAGGCTAAGACGGCACCTAATAGAAATGGAATCAGGGTGGTTGTAAATTTTGGGAAGCCCGATAGCTCTACCCAGCCGGCAAATGTATTTCGGGTCATCTTCTTTTCTTTTCTTTTGTGTTATGAACTTATGTGGGATACAGGAATAAAAATAAAGAATTGTTTAGCTAACCACAAAATTACACAGATTTCCACGAGAGAACAATACTGTGGGTCCGGTTTAAGGATTCGATTGGCTCTTTTATCCCATACTAACAAAATCTTGTGTTAATCTCGTGGAATCTCGTGGTTTCTTACCCCGCTGCTATACGAATAAAAAATAAAAAAGGGGAGGGTTTTAGTTTCTCCTCTGTTTTCGGTAGTTGAACAAGAACAGCAGTCCGAGTATCGAAGCGACTGGAATGGCTATCGAACTGAATTCTGGTATCGGTTGTTGTGACGGTTCTTCTTCTTCGCTGCCAATAGTGGCCTCTGGCTCTGAGCTGGCGTATTTGCGTCTTTCGTAATGGCACTTGATTTCATCAAGGTTTAATGCGCGGTTATAGATACGGGCTTCGTCAATTGTGCCATTGAAAGATTGTGAGCTACTACATAATTCATTATAACCTATATATAAGTCCATTGCGTTTGTAGCGATGTTCCCTGAAGGGTTGGGATTACTGCCGCACTCAACTCCGTTCACGTATACCGTTACATTTCCCCCATCATAAGTCCCTGCTACATGAGTCCATTTATTTAGTGGAATCGTTACATCGGCTGGAATCCCGTAATAAGTAGTGCCGACAGCAATACTCATAACTACATGTGCTGGATCAGCATCGTCAAAGTGTAATGCATATACGTTCCAAGGTGCTTCATTATTATTCCATGGTTTGGCGATAATCCTATCATAATCATTGTATGCAATAGGATGTATCCACGCTTCAAGTGTAATTGCATCAGTGACATTTAAGCTTGCGCTACCGGGAACAACTACATAATCATTCCCATCAAAACTCAGACTATCCCCGTTTGAGAATTGCACATTCTGTCCATCCCATTGCCCACCATCAGACCCAACCCAGGTTGCTTCATAGATAGTTCCGCTGTTTCCATTACCCGAAGAATCCGCAGCAGTTGTTCCGATCCCCGTATCCATGTGCCACAAGCCTGCTAATCCGGTCTCTCCATAATCTTTTGTAAAGGTATTGTCATAATTAGAGTCGCTTGCAGCCGTGGGATTACCGTAATACATATAGATTGTCGTTCCCGTAGTTGAAACAGAAGGAACATTCACCCATATCTTCGTGGTGTCTGTGTTTAGCCCGCTCTCTATCCAGTAGTTTATTAGCGTTGTTCCATCGGAACCGGTAAACCTTATATCGTCACCACTGGCGTTCATCTTTCCTGCAGATATTAAACTCGCAGTGTCCACAGTAACATTCACCTGATAATCCGTTAGTACTGAACTCGAACTAATAGTGACATCTTTCCTGTATGACCACCCGGATAGCCAACCGGGGTCTGCTGCTGCGGGTGCCATAACAGCAATGAGCATTGATAGTGACAGCATTGCCACTACCGATGCCGACCAGAATTTCTGCTTTACGTTCCTATTCTTCTCTTCATTCATGTTTTGCACATCCGTTTCTATTTCTGTTATACTACCCTTCTCTCCGGCGCTTGCGATAGTTATAGAAGAACAGCAGTCCCAGTATCGAAACGACTGGAATGGCAATCGAGCTGAATTCGGGTATCGGTTCCGGATCCTCGCCTGTCACATAAATAGTCCATATAGGGTCGGTTATATTCGCTGGTCCGGCACCTGGGTTAGGGGTGTCTGTCCAAACGTAGTAGTTTCCGGTTCCGCTCACGTTCAAGTCGAGGATGAGATCGTATGTGCCCGCGTCGAGCGGCGTCGGCCATGCCATTTCAAAGAACATGTTACTCCAAGCGACAGTCTCAAACCCATCGCTGCTTACGTCTGTCAGGGTATCTCCGTCAGCCCATGTCTCCTTGTGCTCCACGACATAGATCCGCCCGCCACAACCAGTTGGACATGGTAGCTCACCATACGTAATCGAATAGTCACCGAAGTCGCCCCATGCATAAAGATTATCAGTAGTTTCAAAATTATGTCGCTCCTCCATATCCGGGTAGGAGCGGCTCCCATAGATGTCAGCCCCATTATCTGCCGCGGCGGTGCCCACGAATACTGCCATCACTATCAAACTTGCAATCGCCATTATACATACAAATTTTGTTTTCATTTTTTTTCTTCTTTTACCTCCTATAACTGTAGTAACCACAAAGCACAATCTGCAACCTTATTCGGCATCCCTGTTCTGACGCCGCCAAAGGTATTTCTTTGTGGTACTGTTAAAGTTATATTAGGTGGCGGCTATATAAGTAATTTGGGGTTATACCTGCTATTTCAGCAGATACCCGATTTAGCAATCTCGTATTCAGATTTTATGCTATTAAAACGATTCTTTTGAGAACTAACATACATTTTGTTTACTAATGTTGAAACTATTTTTTAACATGTTCACACTTTTTTCAGTGTTAGAGCGAAATGAGCAAAAACATTTGTGTTTGTTTAGCTAACCACAGATTACACAGATTTTCACGAGAAGATAATACTCTGGGTCCGGCTTAAGTGCACTATTGGTTTTTTATTCCTTCCCTGCTAACCCAAAAATCTTGTGTTAATCTCGTAAAATCTCGTGGTTTTTTTCCCCTGCTATACAAATACAAACATCTTAATCCGCTTTCTTGCTGCCCTGCTGCGGCGGTGCCTTCCCCCGTATTTTTTATCTGCACGTGATTTTTTAAATCTGTGCCATCGGTGTAAATCAGTGTCATTAAATAGAAGGCAGTTATACTTTATACACACAAAACAATGTCGGTAAAAAATGAGTTCGATGACCTGATCGGAGAGATAGAAGGCAAGATACAGAAAGACGAGTCGGAAATATACACCGAACGAACACGCGAAGAGGCGTACAACCCGAAGAACGTTGGCGAGTTGAAAGAGCCCAGTGCGGTCGGCAGAATAACAGGTCCCTGCGGCGATACCGTACAGATACATCTAAAAATCGAAGGCGATACGATTAGCGATACCAAATTCATGACCGATGGTTGCGGCCCGTCAATCGCATGTGGAAGCGTAGTCACCGAACTCGCGAAGACGAAAACGGTAGAAGAAGCGGAAAAAATCACTGCGGATGATGTCTTAGCTATTCTAGGCGATTTACCCGAGGATAATCTGCATTGCTCTGTACTCGCGATAAATACGTTAAAAGCGGCACTCGAGGATTACCGGAATACACGTTCTTTCCGTAACCAGTCTATATCCGAGTGATACAACTTACGTATATCGGTCAGTCCCAGGCTAAGCATAGCTAAACGTCCAATACCGAGTCCCCAGGCTAAAACCGGGTATTTCAGGCCCACCGGATTCGTTACCTCTTCCCGGAACACGCCCGCACCGCCCAGTTCTATCCACCCTCGCTCTTGCATGTACACTTCCACTTCCACGGATGGCTCGGTATAAGGGAAATACCCGGGTCGAAATCGTATCGAAGGGAAACCCATCTTACGATAGAATGTTGCGAGACTGCCTAACAAGTTGCTGAATGTTACGCCTTTGTCCATAACTATACCCTCTAACTGGTCGAATTCCGGGAGGTGTGTCGGATCAATAGTCTCGCGCCGGTACACACGGTCAATGCTGAAGACCTTTACTGGCGGTTCGGGATGCGAAGCCAGATATTTTAACGTAACCGCTGTTGTATGTGTCCTCAACAGTAGCTCATCGCCTAACTCTTTTCGCCATTCACCGCCCCAACCCAAGGAATTTATCGGGCCACCGTGCTCGTGCATCTCTTTTACGTTCTTTATCAGTTCTTCGGGTGCGTCTATCGGCTTTCGCGTTGCCAGATAGAACGTATCCTGCATCTCACGTGCCGGATGGTCTTGAGGTACGAATAGCGCATCGAAATTCCAGAACGCACTCTGGATCAGTTCACCTTTTAGTTCGGAGAAGCCCATATCCGTGAATATCCGGCGCATACGATCTAAAATACGCTGATACGGGTGTATCTTCGCGGCGAATACTTCTTTTGACGATATGTCCACTGCATAGCGTTTGAATTTATGCTCTTTCCAGGACCCTGTTCTTATGAGTTCGGGTGTGAGCTGTGCGAGTTCTTCCTCAATCGAGACACCACGCGCTAAAAGGACGTTGCCTGATTCGGTAATCGCTATTTTTCGGGCTACACGCGTGTATTTCTCTAATAATTTACGCGACATCAGTTGAGTCAAGAAGTTGTTCAATTCTTTTTCGTTTTGTTCTTCTACGGGTATACTTTTTGTCACCCGTTCTCTCAGCAGTGTCCATTCGGATTCGCCTTCTGCTAGATTAATCAAGAATAGCTCGTCAATACCCAACTCAGCTCCTGCTCCGGCTACTGGTATCAAACTATTTTCGTCTTCGTGTCGGTCCATCCTTGCCCAGTGCTTCTTCAGTAGCCAATTTATTGCGATATTAGCTGTTTTGCCAAACTCGGTCTTTAAATCGTCAATAGTTGCTTCTTTTCGATCTACCAAGAACGCCAGTACTCTCCGCTCGGGCAACCCTTCCGAGGCATAACCCTTTCCTTCTTCGGTCAGATGATAAAAGTTCTTTTCCGTCTCTTTCACTTCGCAAAGGCCATGCTGAGCGAGCATAAAAGCTGTTTGCATCACGGCATCTTCGTTTATACCGGTATTCTTCGATAACGCGCTTGGGTCACACTCTTTCTTTTCCGTTTTGAGTGCAAGTAGCACTCGCTTTTCGGGTGCCGTCAGTGCCACAGTTGCAGTTGCAGTTGCATTTGTATTTGTTTCGCTCATTTTTCGTCCTGGCTAAACGTTTAGTAGTAGTTGTATCTTATATTATTTTGCTCTGGATAAAATAATCATGTAAAAATCGATTCAAAAAGACAGAAGCAAATGACTCGGAAACAAGCAAAAAACTAGAAGTTGTGTATCTGAGATGAAATGGACAGAAGGTGCCCGAACATGCCGATAGATATAGAAAAAATTGTACACACACTTAAAAATCAGTATCAAGACAAGGCATCAACATTGATGGACGTCGCAACAACGAGAAAAGACCCGTTTTTAATTTTAATCTCTTGTCTTTTGAGTCTCAGAACAAAAGACGAAGTGACCGCTGAAGCCTCAAAACGGTTATTCCGGTTGGCGAACACGCCGGAACTGATGTTACGTCTGAAAAGCGAAGAGATCGAGACCGCAATCTATCCTGTTGGGTTTTATCGCAGAAAGACGCAGCAAATTATTGGCATCTGCCAGGTTTTAGTCGAGAACTATGGTTCCAGCGTCCCCGACAGCATAGACGAGCTCTTGAAACTCAAGGGTGTTGGCAGGAAGACCGCAAATATAGTTATCACTATGGGTTATAACAAACCCGGAATCGCCGTTGATACTCACGTTCATCGTATATCCAATCGTCTGGGACTCGTGGTGACTAAAGACCCATATCAAACAGAATTCGCATTACGGAAAACACTGCCAAAACGGTACTGGATATGCCTTAATGAACTGCTCGTCAAGCATGGCAAGGCGATATGCACGCCGCTAAGCCCGAAATGCAGTATCTGCCCGATTATTGAATACTGCGGCCGGGTTGGCGTAACACGATCAAGATAAAAAATAGAGTGTTTGTTTAGCTAACCACAGATCACACAGATTTCCTCACAACCGTTCCACCGCTTCTAACGTAGGGAACACATTTCCCTGTCTTCTTCTGCTTATATGTAATGCCGCACAGGCATTAGCAAACCGCAAACACTCTTCCGGTTGTTTTCCTGCTAAGACTGCGTATATAAAGCCTGCGTTAAA
>JAYEOC010000049.1:4203-6673 GCA_034722635.1 Methanobacteriota archaeon | reverse complement strand
CTAACGTAGGGAACACATTTCCCTGTCTTCTTCTGCTTATATGTAATGCCGCACAGGCATTAGCAAACCGCAAACACTCTTCCGGTTGTTTTCCTGCTAAGACTGCGTATATAAAGCCTGCGTTAAATACGTCTCCAGCACCCGTAGGACTTATTGGCTCCACATGAAACGAAGGGCTGTTCAGCTCAAAATCCTTACTTACCCATGTAGAGCCGTTTGCACCTCGATGCACAATCACGTTTTTGCAGCCTTTAGCCAGTAATTCCTGCGTGCCCCCTTCCGCATTTGCAGATAATCCTTCTATCTCCGTTTCGTTAACAAAAAGGAAATCCGTAGCCGGCAGGAACTCAAACACCGTTTGCTTTGCACCGGCAGTCCAGCCGAGATATGCACTCCAGCCGATGTCCACACCCGTGTAAACGCCTTCTACTGCTTTCGCGCACTCGATCAGCTCTTTGTTAACCGTGAAAAGGCCCTCGGTGTTCCAATGTCCTGCCCGCATCACGAATCTTGCACCTCGCACGAGTTCAAAATCCAGGTCTGCGGGCTTCAGGTCGGAATTCGCGCCTCTGTCGGAGAGCATAGACCTGCTACCGTCTTCAAAGGATATGCTCACGGTTATACCGGGATGGTCTTCCTTATCGGATACCACAGAAAAGCAACTTACACCCGCTTTTTGCAATTCCGAGATTACCCAATTCGATAGCACGTCACGTCCGGTCTTGCAAATAAGTGCGGTTCGCAATCCTAAAGAAGCACATGCCGCGGCACAATTTCCTGCCTGACCGCCGATGCTGAGCATGAATTCGCAGCCTATCTGTTTATCGCGCTCGGGATAAGCCACTATGGGTGTCGTGGCTATGTCACAGAACACATCTCCTATGACTGTTACATCATATTTATCGCTCGCCATCCTTCTTCGTGTCTTCTTCCTTTCCCTTTGCGTCTTCCAACCGGTAATTACCGTACTCGTCTATCTTCGGCGTTTTCGTCACCAAAAAGTACGGCAGCGCGAAGATAAGCACAACTCCGCAGACCACAATGAGCACGATAAGCCCGATTAAAACGCCGAGTCCCACGAGCAGCACGATCTGTGCGAGCACATCGAAATAATAGAGTATCCCTACAATTACTGCGACAATGGCTAAGAATATAGCAACGGCGGTAACTGCGTTTCTCATCTGCTTCTTAACGCACCATCCAGCAGGCCACCAACAACACCACCCGCAGTACCTGAAGTTTCGCCTCTTTGCGGTAAGAACGGTGCTAATGCGGCTGCTAAATTGTGCAGTGTCATTGATTGTATTATTATCTTCCCCGGTCCGGTTAACGTGGTCATAAAGAGGCCTTCACCGCCGAAGAACATTGTCTTTATCCCCGGTACTTTCTGGATGTCATAACTTACAGTGCCCTCCCAGCCAACTACACTACCAGTATCTACTTTCATTGATTGGCCCTGCTGCAGGTCGAACTCAATGAAATCGCCACAGGCATGAATAAACACGGAGCCTGTACCGGCAAGCCGCTCCAGAATGAAGCCTTCGCCACCAAAGAAAGTCGCGCCCAACTTTTTCTGGAACGCTACACTTAGCTCGATACTATCTTCGGCGCAGAGGAAAGCGTCTTTCTGTGCTATGAATTCTTTGCCCGGTGCAATATCTATCTCTTTGATCGTGCCCGGTGCGTTACCGCCAAAAGCTACAAGACCCTCGCCACCTGTCGGCCAGAATTCAGTTAAAAACATCGTTTCGCCTGCGAATTTACGACCTATCGCCTTGCGCAAGCCACCTCTCATCTTCGCTTCCATAGTCATATTTGGGCTCATGTACACCATCGCGCCCGCTTCTCCATAGACACGCTCGCCTGAACTTAATTCTAACGTTACCAGTTGCAGGTTATCGCCTGTTATTTTATATTTCATCATTTCTACCTCTGAGAATAGTGATTGACCGGTGACTATAAATAGATTATGGCAGTGCGAAGTTAGGTTTCGGTGACCGAAAACCTTTTATAGTACCTCGACATTGCCTTGAATAGCACGGCAAAAAATAGCCGTGGAATATGAAAAGCAAACAGGGGTGATTGATTATGGCGGAAGAAAAAACGGAAGGGATGAAGCAGTTGTTTGTCTACGAGCATGATGCGAAGCGGCTGGAACTTTTCATAAGAATTGTGTATGCGTTCGTTATACTGGTGGTATTGATGGTGTATAGCGTAATCGCACAGATATGCATGTTTATCCAGTGGTTCGTGATATTGATACTTGGACGCAGAAGCGAGGGATTGAGTGACTTCATTAAGGGATATCTAGAATATTACGTGCACGTGATAGGCTATGTTTACTGGATGACCGATGACAGACCTGGAATATTCCCGGAGAAGGTTGAGATATACGAGAAGAAGTAGAAAAGGGTTTTCATCACTAAAGCGGTGAATAGCAGCGATAACCCTTTTATTTTTTTTATTTTTT
>JAYEOC010000049.1:0-4103 GCA_034722635.1 Methanobacteriota archaeon | reverse complement strand
TGGATGACCGATGACAGACCTGGAATATTCCCGGAGAAGGTTGAGATATACGAGAAGAAGTAGAAAAGGGTTTTCATCACTAAAGCGGTGAATAGCAGCGATAACCCTTTTATTTTTTTTATTTTTTGTATATACTGTATAACTTCTAACTATTTAGGACGCGGATTCATACGGGTTTACGCAGATTTGTGTTCTTCTGCGTCAATCGGTGTTAATCGGTGTCAACCATCAATTTTAGTTGAATATTATGCTTTCTTTTACTTCAAATCCTATTAATCTGCGATCATCGGCGTCCGATTATTACTTTTTCTTGTTCGCCCAGTAAAAGCGTAATAAACAGGACTAAAGCGTCCGTGAAAATCGGCGTCTATGATATTTATCATTATGGATAAGCTATTTTTTTGGCTCTTTTAGCCCCTCCCTGCTAACCCACAAATCTTGTGTTAATCTCGTGTAATCTCGTGGTTTCTTACCCCGCTGCTATACAAATTACAGTAGTACTCCGATTTTGCGAGTGAACACGCCCGTAACCCGTCATACAGGTCACTTAACCTCGTATATCCGGCAGCTCCCGCCATCTACCACCTCGTCAAATTGCAAATCAAATCGCGTGGGGTCATCAAATGCAGAATAATTTATTACGAAATGGTTATCACTTGCAAATGCACGTTCATGAGCGCAGATGCAGACGTAATCCACACCGTACGCCTTAGCGAGTGTGTAATCACCTTTATACATCTCGATTTCTGCGTTTTTACGCGCATTAATGCACGTCCAGTTCATACCGTGCGACCACAACCAGCCCTCATAGCCCATCACCCGTTGCCTGCCCGATAAAGACGGTATCGGATGGTTATGCGCACTTCCGGTTAAGAAAACGGCATCGGACGCTGTATTATCGCGCACCCACTCAGCAACTTCCAGCTCTTCTCCGGACCACATCTGACATTCCTTCTCCAGCATCCACACATGCGTGCCCACGCCGAAAAGAATGCAACTGCTAACCAGAACGATGAGCACGAAAGCACCAATAGACCTTCCTCTCCGTTTGCTTACGGTATCGCATAGCCAGAATATCGCAACAGCCGCAAGTATTACGGTCAGCGCGTACCAGTGTAAAAATAGTTTATAGTTGTCAAAGTACCAGGGCTGGAATTTTACTAGATTCGCAACCACGAAGAGTAACAAAAAGGGCAGATAGAACAATCTCACAGCTCTTGTAGATTTCAAGAGCCCTAAAGGCAGAAGCAAAAACAGAATGCCCAGGTTTAGCAGCCATAAATAAAGTACTAACAAAAACGACCTTGCTACGGATGAGAACGCACCTGAAAACGACCAATCCAAGCCCAATATCAATGCACTGTTCTTTGCCGTCCACCCGGGGAAGAACACGAAGAAAGTATCGGTTACGCCAGTCCGGATACACAATATCTGCGGTAACGAGAGTAGAATCAACGGTGCAAATACGCAACTAAAAACACGTAAATCCGTCTTATCTGGCAGTTTCCACGCGGAATGTTGGCTTGATCTGTTCTTCGTACCGTTTTTGAATGCTGCAATACAGATGAGGGCTGAAGAAACAAACGCAGTCGCCATAAACGAATGCGCGTGTATGTACGGGAGCAGTCCAATAAGTGTGCCTGCCAGAAACAGCTCCTTATACAAAAGTATGGGCTTAGGCTTGTCTTTCGAGTCGGGCTCTATCTTGAATAACGCTTCGTAGAGTAGGATATAAACCGCAAACGAGATTGCCATACCAAGAATCGCAGTTCTTTGTGGCATTATAACGGCATACATCGGGTTTAGGAACTCAACGGCTAACTGAGGTAATAGCGACTCAAACAGATACGGTGCCGGGTAGCCGGAGAAGATGAATAAAATAACTGCTAATGCACCTACTTTCTTCAGGCCGGTCAACCGGTATGCAAGAAAGAAGACCAGCCCGAATAGAGAAACCTGGAATAACATGTTTGGGATGATGATCGCACTTCGCAAGCACAATCCGGCTTTCATTAACACTGCGGAGTAAAAATCCATGAGAAACGGGTAGTGCATCTCGAAGTCCAAAAACTGCGGATACGTTAAGGGGAATGTGAAACTATCACGATAAACAAGCGATGAGATAATGGAAGTGTGAAAAGGATAATCAGCCCAAACCGTGTGAAGTGCGTATATGTTTCCTGCGGCGTCCGGTCGTAAAACGCCGTATATGTTCATAAACAATAGGTACAGCAGAATGAACGCGAAGAACGTGAGGGTGTAACGATCCAGATTAAAATTTGATAGGCGATCCGAGTAGCTCTTGTATGTGTATTTCAAACATATGGTGCTTATTAATGCGCATATAAGTATGCAAAGCAGGATGATACCTGTGCTTAACGTGCCTGCGAAACACGCAAGGACGAAGATAAGCCAGATTGAGATCACGTGCCCAAGGATGATCGCGAAAAAAAATCGTTCCAGCGTAGAAAACCGGAGGTCTAAAAGAGTGGAAATGGCAAGACCGAGCAGGCAGCTAATCGCAATGAAAACGAACCATAGTAGCATGGGTGTCTAATTGTCTTTTCGGCTTTTAAATATTCAATTGACGGACATTTTTCTGCGGTTATTTTATGTCGCCCCGATATGGCATTTCATCTTACGGTGCATGTTGTTGAAGCAATGCCAGTAGCTGCTTACCCGTATGTATGCCGACCGCCACTTCATCTCGTTGGGTTTCAAACGGGTCAGCAATCGAGAGCTTAGGAACATTGATGCGAATAACGGCTGATTTACCCGCTTTCTCTATTCGCATATCATCGCCCATTACTGGGCCAAATCGTTTCCGCAGCTCCCTCGTCATCGTTAACTGCTAAATTTGTTGTCCTATAATAAGCCACTTCCACAACGGTATGCACATTATTGTCCTGTCCTCAACTTTCAATTCAGCTTCATAATCCCCGGTTATTATGCACACATTTTCACACTCGAACTTCATCCTTTCGGAACTACCACAACCCTCTTACCTTTGACCTTCTCATATAACTCTTCAGGAAGTGGTATATTCACTTCTTCCTCGGATACCGAGACCTCGGTGTGCAAACTACCCTTTTCGACCAATCTGAATTTAATATCACATGATTCAACCTCTACAACTTCATCTTCAGGCAGATTCTCTAAATCCTCTTCTGTCCGTATCTTCACTTTCTTCATCCTTTCGACATATTTGAAGCCATTTAAAGCATCTGCTACTTCCTCTCTTGTGACCTTATGTTTCGCTATGTGTCGCTCTACTGTTTTCGTAAGTATAACATCCTTTAGCTGCATCCACCGTTCCCCATTAAAAACGTTAATATCCAAGCTACGTCCCTGTATCTGTTAATCCCAATACCCTATATAATCTTTTGCACACTCTAAGAACCGCCTTCAAAACATAAGCACCACCAATTACAACCCACACATCGCAACAGCTCGGCCAGCTCACCATCTTATTTTATCATCCCATCCCCCCACCAGCTTTCCGCCTGGTTAATCCTTCTCCACCGATACCCTACCCGCCCCTTCCCTGCTGCATCGCTACTATACCGGTCAAAGGCTAAATATCGGCACATTATAGCTATGAACACAGGGACTAACCCCAATCCCGGATCTGTTCTGAAACCCATCACACAAAAAGGTTATTGTTACGGTTTGAACTAGTTTACTGCGCAAATCCGTGTGATCTACGTCCTGAATACTCAGAACCAAATTGGACATTATACGGATAGTTCTCTGTCACATCCACCATCCCGAACCCCTGCACAATATAATTATACTGCATCGGCAGCGATAACCACCTCTACCCACATGAAACACCAAAGAGCCATTTCCCTTTTATCACATCCTACCTTTACTCATTCCAACGTAATCGCAGGTATCAAATCCCCATATTTCTTGCCATTGGCATCCCTAAACTCAGTGCAGTTTATCCAGCCGCTTGTTGTTAGCAGTGCTTTTTTATGTTGAATCTGCGGATAGGAGCCTGTTTTTATAGTGTAGTTGTATTCTACACCTGCTGGTAATGCGAAAGATTCATTAAATGAGATATTGTGCAAATATTGATGTGGATTTTATGTTGCTGGAAT
>JAYEOC010000048.1:0-3672 GCA_034722635.1 Methanobacteriota archaeon | reverse complement strand
AGGCACCATGAGCGGTGGCGAGCAGAAGATGGTGGCAATCGGTAGGGCACTAATACTGATGCCCACGCTCTTGTTGCTTGACGAACCGTCCAGTGGGCTATCGCCTAAACTCCGCGAGTTGGTATTCCAAAAAATCGTGGACATCAATGAACTTGGTACTTCGCTTATAATCGTGGAGCAAAACGCGCGGATGGCGTTAGCCGTGAGTCACCGCGGTTACGTGCTGGAAATGGGTAAGAACAGGTTTGAAGGCGAAGCAAAGGGTTTACTCTCGAATGACGACGTGAAGACACTTTATCTTGGTGGATAGATGAGCACACATTTGTACATGGTTTAGTGCAGCACCCATACCACGTTTCCGCCGCCCTCTTTGCGTTTTATCTTGCCATGGAACTCCATATTCGTCAATACCTCTTTTAGAAGATGATAAGGTATGTATAGGCCGAACTCATCTTTCATAGCTGTTATTATTTCCGCCAGCCCCATACCCGTAGTGTTTGCAATTACCTTTTCCAGTAGATCCATTACGTCCTCATGGATGCTCCAGGGATATATCACCCACTTCCAGTCTTTTAAAAGCTCGCCGTAGTAATCGGGCACGAACGCGGAAGAAGTTTTATGCTGCAAAACCGCGGTCTTTACCTCACTCGCACCCAGGGATTTTACATGGTCAACAACAAATTTTAGGCTGTCTCCGGTATCGGTTATGTCATCAGCAATCAGCACTCGTTTCGAGTCCAGTTTCGCTATTGCCGCGGCATCAAACCCGTATTTCAGTTCCGCAGCACCCGTGATCGTGGCTGTTACGCCCCAGTGCTCCATCTTCAAGCTCAGTAAATCCTTGAGTAAGAAGAAGTCGCAGAGTACTCGTGCTAAATACCAGCCGCCTCTTGCTACTCCTACTATCACTTCCGGCTTGAAGCCAGTTGCATTTATCTTCTCGGTTATATCACGGCAAAGGTCATAGGCATAGTTCCAGTCAATTACAACACAGCTAAATTTTTCGTGCATGTACTTATATCTCGTATTTAATTCTAATAAAAGGTTGTAGTTGTATAGCTTAGGGGTGCAGGATTATGAGCTATGGCAGATCCGACCGGGGTTATGTTTTGTAGAGCGCTCAAGCTAATTCTTCTGGTCCCTGTGAAAAAATAAAAAAAGGATTGGAAAAATCCAATCCTCAACAGTCTTTTTTAGTCTCTTCTGCGTTTGCGGTAGTTGAAGAAGAACATTAGCCCCAGTATTGCTGCAACTGGTATTGCGATTGACGAGAACTCAGGTATTCCGGGATCTTCGATATTCACCATGTAGTCTTCAACTTCGCCGTTAGAAGCCGGTCCCGTGTATGATGAACACATACCAGAATCGTTGCAGAAGCGGAAACGTGCGAAGGTCGCGCCAGTAGTTGCATTTGATGGCACATCAAACATCAGTGTGTTGAGGCCTGCTGTCAACTGCATATCTGTGAAAATCTGCTCGTCTGTGTCGGACCAGTCGCCGTCTGCGTTAAAGTCTATCCACGCACTCAAATTTCCACCATTACAGCCCGAAGGTACATGCGCAGTCACATCCACCGTGGCCGTACTGCCCGGCGTCAATACTGATGTAAATGTAACACCATCTTCGTCATCAGATCCAGAACCATTGGTGTCATCACCTGTGGCAGTAGAGTCCGGTTGACCATTGACCTCACCATCCAAATTAACGCCCAAGTAATAGCAGGAAGATTCATGATTAGCACCATTGCTCGTATTCAACGTGGGATATGTAGGATCCGGCGCATCACCCCAGTCTGGATACCGATCTGCGGCTGCGGTTCCAATCATAGCAACAGCCGAGACTACAAAGGCAACAACAAACATACTTAAAATCCTGCTCCTATAACTTAGTTTTTTTGTTTTACCCATTTTATCATCTCCTATTTTGTTTTTTCATGGTTCGAGTTTTATAGCAGCACTCAAACCACACCAAAGGCAAATTCCTTTGGTAGCGCTTTTTTCTCTACGGTACAGCGCAGTAGAAACCGACTGTGTGCTTCTGCCTATCGTCACTTTGTGGTATCATTTTGCTATTTGCCCACCCGGAAATTGTTCCTTGCCGCTAACGCTACAAGTTCGTTTCCGAGTATTAAAACCGCTTGCTTGTGGTCATTTTTGCTCCTATGTACCTGAAACGGAGTAATGGCCAACTCGTTGTACCTCTCGAATTCACAGTTCACACCCTCTAGTTCACAATACCTCTTCAACTGTGCCAACAACAAATGTAGATGTACTAGCTCTTCTTTCTTCATTTTTATCTTAACGCTTCGCGGTTTACCGAAAAGCGCTACAATACTAATTGTAATTGGCGGTATTTATGATTTACGGTCGTTTCTAATCCGTACCAAAGTTGGTTACGTACTAAATAAATTTGCAATATACTGCAATATTTTTTTAAATGAATTTTGTGTTTTGATGCCGTAGTTTTACCAGCCGGTCTAACAAGAAGAAACATAAACCTTTAACTTGTGATAGGAAACTAAGTGGTGTTTTTTATGGAAGAGCGAAAAAAAGCGGCATTGGCAAAATCAGTAGAGCGAAAAGAGAAAGAACTTATCGGTTGGCTTACGGAATTAGTCGGGATACCCACATTCGTGCCGCCGGGTGAGAACTATGGCAAGATAGTAGATTGGCTATTTCCCGTGTTCGAGGGTTTCGGATTCCAGTGCGAACGGATAGAGATGCCCGAGGATGTGTTCGCAGCAAAACAAAAGAATGATGAGTTGATAGGAGAAAGGGCGAACCTGCTTGCTACTAAAGATACGGGTGCTTCGGAAAGCGTGGTGATATATACGCATCTGGATGTTGTACCGGCAGGCGAAGGCTGGACTGCACCGCCGTTTGAGACTGTAGTAAAAGACGGTAGAGTATATGGACGTGGTGTCGCGGACTCGAAGGGCAGCGTTGCTTCGCTTTTGACTGCTTTAAGCGTAATGCACGAGCAGAATTGGGCGAGCAAGTATAATCTCACAGTTGCGTTGACCACAGACGAGGAAAATGGCCCTTATTCCGGGTTGTGCTATTTCGCAGATGCCGGACTGCTCCGGGGCGACTATTGCCTTTGTATGGACGGCGATAACGAAGGAATTGCGATAGCCACGAACGGAGTTTTAAATTGGGAGATAAAGGTACAGGGCAAATCATGCCATAGCTCTATCCCGTTTATGGGTATTAACGCGATAGAAGCCGCGAAAATCGTGATGCACGAGTTAGAAAGCTTGAAAGAGACGGTAGAGCGTCGGGAATCAAAAGCACCGTGCAGTCCGCATATGACGGATATAAGTGGCCAGGAACACATAAAACCTGTTTTTAACGTTACGATGATAAACGCGGGTGTGAAGGAGAACATAATACCACCGAGTTGCACGTTACGGGGCGATCGTAGATATATCCCGGAAGAAGACGTGGAAACGGTGTTGAAAGAGTTTGAGGCTGCGGTAGAAGCCATAAAAACGAAGCACGGGATAGATTTAGAGCTGGTTTGCAAACCGGGATACCCGCCTATGTTCACTGAGCTGGACAACGAATGGGTAATAAAGGTACAGGACGCGGTATCTGACGCTTTTGGTGTTGCGAAAACGTTAATCGGTGTGCAGGGTGGTTTGGATGTTGCTTATGCCGTTCAGAAGACGAA
>JAYEOC010000047.1:0-3698 GCA_034722635.1 Methanobacteriota archaeon | reverse complement strand
CTGCCATACACGTTGAACGATCTACTGACACAGGTGAAACGAGGTGAGGGAAAGGTTAAGTTTGAGGTCTCTGGTCTTGAACCAATGAATGATACTCTCGAAAAGATTACCGACCGGATATCATTTACACTTATTATGGCTGCGTTCATAGTCGCTTCAGCTCTTTTTGCTCTTTCTGAGATACCTCATAAAGTGGCGGGGATTCCGGTTAGTGGATTCTTCTTTTTTGTAGCGCTGGTAATAGGTATTTGGCTGTTAATTTCCATTTTGCGGCGTGGTCAGATAAAATAGGTGTTTGTGTGGAATCACAGATTACACAAGATTAGCACAGAATGGGAAAATGAAACATCAATCTTGTGGTTAGCTTTTTTTTAAAAAAAGTTCGGGAAGGGGCACAAGTTTATTTGTGCTTACCCCTTCCTTCTGTTATCTAGCTTGGAATTACTGTTATTCGTTGCTTTGTGCTACTCGTTGTGCATGTGCTTACGCTTGTTCCATTCAGTCCAGGCGAGAGAGAGGAGTAATATGCCTGTGATAACCGCATAGATACCCAATAGCAAGGCCAGGGCTTCCAAGCCTTCTAGTACCGGGAGAGCGATCATTAGCACACCGATGACTACCGAAATAAGCCCAATACAAATGTCTATCCATTTACTACGATCTTCCGGCGGCTGCCGAACGGCGTGCACAATCCTGAATATACCGTAAAGCACTAGCCATAACATTAGAAACCAAAGTAGTACCGCAGTAGTACCCATCGGCCATGCAAGGAAAATGCACCCTAATATGATACCGCTCAGTCCCGTGACTGCTAGAACTCCGCGTTGCAATTTCCGCGCTCCAATCAGAGCGATAAGTGCGCATATTCCTGCCAAAAGTGCAAATAGGCCGACAATCCATGTTAGCGTAACCAGAGTCATTTCAGGCCAAGCCAAAACAAAAGCACCGATAAAAAGTGCTATTACACCCTCCGCTGCCATTGACAACGGGTCACGACCTAAATAAAGATCCTCTTCACTCATACCTTTACCACCTCATGAATTGCTACACTCTGCCCTATATCTCCAATACACACAGCAAAACCGTGATTCCCGATTATACTCTTCTCGTAATAATTCTTCGCTGTTTCTCCTTCTAACAATACTATTCTATTTATCATTCTTGAATATCCCCTCCTGTTTATTAAAGCCGCTAATGTGGTATCAGCGACTTTGCGATTTCTTCTATCTGTGACAGATGTTAAGTGTATAGCGACATATAAGCTTTTCGGTGCTTTGGACATCCAACTAAAAGCAATTATTGGCACAGTTTAACGGAGAAGAACTTAAATGTCGACTTGAAGAGTTCCCACATCCGGCTCTTCAGAAGCACCGGGTTCAGGTTGCAATCACGAGTGGTATATCTTCGGCTTCGGGAGTGGATTAAATAGGATGAAACGGAGAAACTGAGCCCAGTTGTAACTTTTCCTCGGGCTACGCCTGTGTCTTTAAAATCAGTAGAAATGATGCAGTTCGGGTAAATTATTATTTGTGAGTTCCTTAAGGACGCTATTGGCTCTTTATCCCATGCTAACCCCAAAATCTTGTGTTAATCTCGTGGTTTCTCGTGGTTTCTTACCCCGCTGCGATACAAGTACGAATGTTTTTAGCCCCATCTTCCGGAATAATGTAGTTTTTTATCTTAGTCATACCAATAAACACAATAAGACAGTTATAGAGAGATAATGAAACCTAAAATAGTAGTGGTAGCGGCATTTGCAATATTACTGATAGTGGTAGCAGCAATTGCATATTCTGGCTATTTCGATAAGAATACCGAATACTTTATGCAGATCGTGGACGTCAAAGTAAAGAGCCCGAAACCGTCTTTATTAGATGCTAAAGCCGTAACTATTGACCGTGGCGAGTCAATCACCATTGACGTCACTGTTCAGAATCAGGGCGAAGAGATTATCTATCGAAACAGTCACTGCACGGGTATTGAGCTTGTGTACCCGGAAGGAGGTACAAAATACTGGCAAATGCCGGCTGAACGATTAATAGCGATAGACCTCGGCCCTAAAGGCAAATCAAGTACTGCATTCACCGTATATAACCGAAAAGAACTCCCCTTTAGTGGCTACTTCAAATTTCAGACTTATATCAGATCTATGAATAGTAGCGAAAAGCTAGCTCGAAGTGATAACGTGACTGTCGAGATAAAACAGCCTAATGCACACGTCAACGCGAAATAAACGGAGATTGTATGTAATACGCATTATATTTATCGTTACTGCGATAGCTGCGGGTAGTGTACCGACCGGCATAGCCGATATTGGGATCGTGGGTGCTGCGGAATGTAGTACTCTGTGTGATGCCGCAGATGCCATACATTGGGGACCGTGTGGAGAGATAGCGAATTTAAATCTTGAAGCGAGTTCGCAACTAGAACAGATGGCTTTTGTGGTGTCGCAAAAATCAACCACCGTGCAGTTCTTGATTGAACGGGCCAATTGCAGTTTATATAAGACACCTGCGGGTAAAGAATTTGTCTATCTGAATATAGAAGGATTAGAGCCTTCAACGAGCCCGGGCGAGCCGCAACTGCCGATGAAAACATTTGTGATCGTGCTCCCACGTGAAGCCGAAGTCACCGGAGTTCACATGACTTCTGGCTCGTATCGCACAATAGAAAACGAGTTGAATATTGTGCCCATGCCGAGCCCAAATACGAACGCCATCTACAAACCCGATGAAAAAACATATTCAATGGACACATATTTCCCCGGTAAAACCGTCACGTACGAAGTAGGCAGGGACAACGAGAATACGTATGTCTATGCCCGAATCTGGCCGGTTCAGTATGTCCCATCCTTGAAAAAAGCGGTCATTATAACGGATGCCAACGTAACGGTCTATTACAAGTTGCCCGATGATACACCTGTCTCCCGGACAAATGGTGGCGATGTTGGTATTACCCAAACGTTAAAAGATGCGGACTGCGTTATTATAACACCGCCGGAGCTATATGCCGCCGCGCGGGAGCTCGAAGAGTTCCATGAGCATATAGAGTTTATAACGACAGAAGTAGTAAACACGACCTGGATAAGGACTAACTACTGGAATTCTGAGGTACCACCGTTCAACGGCTACAATAACAGTTCGAATCCGGGTTATGATTCGATAGCCGGATATGACTATGAACTATCATTGCGTATAATCGCGTTTTTGCGTGAACATCAGAATCTGGAATACGTGGTTCTCTTCGGTAATGCGAGATTGGTTCCACCGAGTTATTACTGGTTCAATGGTTTTTATTATGAGCATCCAGAGGAGGAGGCAGAAGAACCCGATGAATATAACTCGTGGATACCGACAGATTTCTTTTATACCTCGCCCGATTATGATTTCACGCCCAATTACGCGGTTGGCCGGCTTCCAGTAAACGATATCACAGAAGCGGCTGCGCTTGTTGTAAAGATAAGGGCCTGGCATGACAATGCCGATTGGTCATGGTTCAAGCGTGTTGCACTTGCGGGTGGGAAGCCATTCGCAGAGGATAGTGATGGCTGGGAATTTCAAGGCGAGATGCAAACATCCGATATTGTGAACAAGGATTATCTAAATGGCATGGATATAACAAAGTACTACCTTACAGACGATAACTACAATAAGACAAATGTTCTGGCCGTCCTTTCTGGCGGGTACGGGTTGTTTTAT
>JAYEOC010000046.1:0-3753 GCA_034722635.1 Methanobacteriota archaeon | reverse complement strand
GCGAAGAGACCCGCAGGTCCTGCACCCACGATAATCACGTCGTAATCTTCTTGTTTCATCGTTCAATTAACGAGCCGGGAGGGATTTGAACCCCCGACGGGTAGGTTAAGAGCCTACTGCTCTGCCGTTCTGAGCTACCGGCCCATGTTTTTGCGTATGCACAAACTCACTTGAAGTTTGGTGTATAAATATATTAATGTTTGGAACACAGTTAAAAGTATCAACAGATCGTCCTGAATACGCCACCACAATTCACGAATTTCGCGATCCACAGAGCGTCAAGGCGACTCAAACCACCTATTTATCAGCCAATTCCGCCTTTTTCACGACTAATCTCGCAGTATTCTCATCCTCTTCTTTTATCTCACTTTCCTGTATAACCACCCGTTTCTTGAATATCGGGCCGTCCAGCACAAGTGATTCAAATTCACCGCCTTCTCCCGCGATATTGAATTTAAACCTCTTGTTCAACTCTACCAACCGGTCAACATCCTCCAGCGTTATCCGCCTACCAAGCCAGCTCTTGTCCAGCCCATACGCACTAACACCGGAGAAGATTACCTCGAAATTAGATACCACGAGCCGCAACTCTGTCTCTTGATTGGTATGCCACAAAGGCGAGAACACCTTCAGGTGCTCTTCGGTTGCGATACGTTCTATACGTTCTTTTTGATATGTACTCCATAACGCACCTGTTATAACCCCTTTGATGCCATATCCTTCCTTGGCATCGCGAAAAGCAGCACGTAAGTCATCTAGTTCGTTCTCTTTCTCGCCCGCGGTCTCTTTCGTAACTATCGGCATGCCAATTGCTTCTGCTTGCAATGCCGCAAGTTCTACCGCGGGCGTATGGAACATATACGATACCGGATTACGGCTTTTTAGCGTGATTAAACATTCCACGGGATAGCCCTCATTTCGCATTAGCCAGAGTGCATAAGCACTATCCTTACCCGAACTGAAGAGGCACCCCAGCTTTATATCTCGTGCCGGGTAAAGCGACAGGAGGTAATCTCTCTTGTACCGGTGTCCACTCTGCTTCGCAAGCTTTTCTAGCGCTTTGATGGTATTTGAACCATACTGAGCAGCACGTTTCTTACGGGTTGATGCTTCTCCCAGCCCCAAGTCTTTCGCGATTTCACGTAAAATTCGTTTATCCACAGCACCGGTTAATTTATAAGATGCCGGGAGCTTCAATGCGTACTCTACAACCGCGGTATCCAAAAAAGGCACTCGTAACGAAATACCGTGCCTGTTCGTCACCAGATAATCTCGGTAAAGGTCTTTCTCGTGCATGCCTAACAGACCATATAGACATTCTCTATTCAAATCAGCCTGTTTCATCTGTTTATGTCGCGCATATCCTGCGAATAGCTCCTCGGCACCGAGACCCGAAAAAACCGTCCTGATACCGTCTTTTCTCGCCGCTTCGCACGCAACGTACATTGGTAACGAGACACCCACTTTTACTACATCTGTGTCTTCAACCAACGGAACGACAATCTTCAGATATTCTTCCAGCTCATCAAGCCGAACAGTTTTCAGCTTCCATTGCAAGCCCAAATCAGCAGCAACACGTTTCGCATGACTCAAATCCTCCGCTTCCTTCATGCCTTCTGCTTCTACCGCCACGGTATAACAAACAAAATCCGCTCCGGACTCTTTGCACAGGTATGCGATAAGCGTAGAATCCAGACCACCGGAAAAGAGCACGCCGAATTTTGCCGCACGCGGTATCTGCCTTGAGATACTTTCTCGCAGTAGGTTCAGCAAATCTTCTTTTTGTTTCACACTCGGCCCTTTTAGTTCTGGCACAACGGAAAAGAACTCGCGTTTCTCGAATCTCAATCGGTCTTCCGTGATGTTGTAGTTCAAGAGCAGTCGTGGGTCAAGCACGATTGCATGCGGAAACTCCATCGCATCTAACGCTTTCTTTTCTGACGCAAACGCGAAACCATCGGCATGTGCGAAACAAACAGGTTTTACGCCTATTGTGTCTCGTGCTATATGCAATTCATCGTCTATCCAACACGCAAAGGCATAAACACCCTTAAATCGGTTCTGAAAAGATAGTTCATTGGTAGCTGCAGCCTCGTTTCGGAAAAGAACGGTTTCTGCTAATTCCGATAGCACATCATAGCTGTCCTTTTCTTTGTAATCGTAATTCCGCTCATTCCAGTTGTATATTTCGGCATCTGCCACGAACCTGCTCTTTGACTCTTCTCTTACGATAGGAACTTTACAGGAACAGCAACAGGCGATGCAATTGCTACTATTGTTAGCTCCCGTTAGCCTGCTCAATTCTTGCAAGTCTTTGGTACACAAATCGCCGTTCTCGGTGCAAAGCCAGAAGCATGTCGTGTCGCTATTCTTTAGTACTTCTAAACTCTGGAGTACGAGTTTTACCGCGTTTTCGTTGTTAAAAACGCCTGTTATTCTACACATTTGCTGCGTCATTATTTCTACCGCGTTTGATTCTACAAAAGGCAAATGATATTGTTTTCTTGCTGTATATAAAGTATAACTTTCACCTATTTAGGACGCAGATTAGACGGATTTACGCAGATTTACGCAGAAAATCAACTGCCTTACGTTTAACTTCCTGTTTTGACACACCTAACGGACTGCTCAGCATTTAATACACATGTATCATGATAATACAACAATCGTCCCTATTCCCAATAGTTTTATCTAAATTCACAGCAACGTTCTCGAATATCTTTGATGCCAATCGTGAGAAAATACCTTTGCAGAGCATACATAAAACGAGGTTCCTCTGCGCCTGTGTACCCCAGGGACAGGCACTGCCTTTTAGGATACATTCTTTGTCCACTACGCTTTTTATCTCAAATGTGCCACCCAGGTCGTTCATTATTTTGCATATGACTCCGCCCGTTGTGTTCAGGTCAACCACTTCCGCCTCGGCTAAGTATTTCTGCCATAGCACCTCTTCGATGTTGTCACACATCTTCAGAATGAACGTATTCGCCTTTTCTGGTGGCGCACCCATTAGTAGCAATGGTATCGCATCCGTGAGAATAGTCCTCAGCTCGGATTGGGCTTCTAATAAAGCCTTTCGCTTTTCCAGCTCGTCATGTGCCTTTTTCAGTGCGGCTTCCACTCGCTTTCGTCTGTTTATCTCTTTCTGTCGCTCAATAGCATAGCGGATTGTTCTTATCAATATATCGGGCGTAAAGTCTCCTTTGACTAAGTAGTCCTGGGCACCTTTCTGCATCGCTTGAATTCCGACCTCTTCGTCTAAAAGTCCTGTCAGTACCACAATCGGGGTATCAGGGCTCGCATCGTAAACTCTCGAAACTGTCTCGAGTCCCTGACTATCCGGAAGCCCGAGGTCGAGTAGAACCACATCGTAAACAGCGTTTTGCAGGTGTTCAATCACTTTGGAAATGCTGTCCGCAACTTCGATGTCAAACGCTAAGCGAGTTGTAGCGGATTTGGACAATGCCACTTTCACTAATACCGCATGCGCGGGTTCGTCCTCAACCAGAAGTATTTTTATCGCTTTTTCAACAGCTTGTGTAGTATTCATAGCCACTTCCTATGTTGTCGCCGGTCTTGATTCGTTCAAGGGCGTTGTGGGCGTGTCCCAACAGCTACGGGCATTTACCCGATCCCTCCTGCAATCACAGAATCACCCGTTTCATCTTAATATATCTACATAATTGCACTTAATACTTTGTCTGTTTTACTCTGTTGTAGGTTCGTTCAGCTAATTTTTTGTGTGAAACTTTT
>JAYEOC010000045.1:0-3860 GCA_034722635.1 Methanobacteriota archaeon | reverse complement strand
ACTTACCGGTAGCCATCGTAGAAGATGCAGGGCTAACGGAAATCCCGCCGGGTACGGTAACTGCAATAGGAATAGGACCTGCAAGTGCGGACGAAATAGACAAAGTAACGAAAGGCCTGGATTTAATGTGACAAAAAAACCTTTTCTTAGAAAGAATAGCTTTACCAAAAGAAATGAAGCTGCACCGACTAATTGCGCCCAAGGGAGGACCGACAAAACTCTTTGTCGGTGGTCTACATGGAACTGAAAGTGTATATACAGCCCCTATTCTTGAGATATTGGCGACGGAAGAGATAGGTACGGGAGAAGTGATAATCGTACCTTGCCTGGTCGAAAACAGCAAATACATAGCGGTTTTATCCGAAGAATACTACCGGAGCAACGAAGGCACGGAATTGCTTCGACTTATTCAGGACTACAAACCGGATTTTTATTTCGAGCTACACGCTTATGGCGAGCAGTCGTATTCGCGATTAACCGACCCGGAACGTGAAATTAAGATCGGGGTGCCGCCGTTCGTGGACCTCGTGGATGGAATTCTTCTGGGCTCTATCGCGCCAATCCTGAGGCGAGAGTTTCGCGAGCACGATTTCTGCGTGACCATTGAAGTACCGAACTGGAAATGCGAAAAGGCAGAGATAAAAGAAGAACTCCTGCTGATTTTGAGGATTGGTTTCGCGGTAGCGACTAAAAGGGAAGCACTGGAAAAGCTCAGGACACGGTATCCCGCACAAATGGATAAGGCAGAGCTGCTGTTTCAACAATACTACCGTAACAGATTGAAACCTTTTTAAAGTTCTAGCCGTTACATAGTCCAGAAAAACCGTGTCTTATTTTATCTTAGAGCCAAATATTTTTATGCACTTTGCTTTTACTATCTTTTGTGTTGTCGCGAATACAAGGGGAGCAGAAAAAGAAGAAACGGTAAAGAAGTGCGTAGAGATGCTTGAAAATACAATGGGTGATACCACGGTACCGCGAAACATAAGACGGTCAATGGGCGAGATAAAAAAAAGATGATTACGATAGCATTAGCGGGTAAGCCGAATTCCGGTAAATCCACCTTTTTTAAGGCTTTTACACTCGCAGAAGTTGAGATAGCGGCCTATCCGTTCACAACGATCGCGCCGAACGTTGGGGTAGCATACGTGCGGGTGAACTGCCTCTGTAAAGAAAAGGAGCTTGAACTTGCAGGTGTGTGTGGCAATTGCATAGACGGCTTTCGGTTCATACCAGTAGAGGTATTAGATGTTGCGGGATTGGTCAAGGGCGCACATGAAGGGAAAGGTTTGGGCAACGAATTCCTGGACGAACTCCGGCAGGCGGAAGCGATAATTAATGTCGTGGATGCTTCGGGTGCTACGGATGCAGACGGCAATGTGGTGGAACTTGGGGCACATGACCCACGCGAAGATGTTATTTTCTTCAAAGAGGAGTTGAATATGTGGGTTTACGGTATAATAACCCGTGGCTGGCACAAGATGGAGCGTCGGGTGGAATTAGAAGGCACGAAGATCGAACGGTTGCTTGCAGAACAATTAGCAGGAGTTGGCGTTACGGAAGAACAAATAAAAGGCGCAATCCTAAAATCCGGCATTCCGGACAAAAGTAACATGAAGTCGTGGACTGAGGCCGACCTGAAGAAATTAGCTACTCATATCGTACTGAGAAGCAAAAAGATGATTATCGCGGCGAACAAAGCGGATATTGCACCTGATGCGAACCTGAAAAAGCTGAAAGAGCTTGAAAGCGAGGGCAGTGATAATGAGATTGTAATTCCATGTTCCGCCGCCGCGGAGCTTGCGTTGAGAACCGCATCAAAGAACAACATCATACAATATCTGTCCGGAGATACAGATTTTGTGATTGCATCTGAAGTTACGGATAAGCAAAGGAAAGGTCTGGAGCAACTAAAAAAATTGATCCGTGCCCATGGCGGTACGGGCGTCCAGCAAATATTAAATCGGGTGGTGTTTGAGCTGTTGGACTATGTGGTGGTGTATCCGGTGGAGGATGAGCATAAGTACAGTGATTCCACGGGACGGGTTCTACCGGATGCGTATCTTTTGAAAGCCGGGAGCACAGCCCGTGACCTTGCTTTTGCTGTTCATTCGGACATTGGCGATAGTTTCCTTTATGCGATAGACGCGAGAACGAAACGACGGCTGGGTGAGAAATACGAACTGCAGAATAACGATATAATAAAGGTGGTTTATTCGTCAAGATAAAATCGAAATTGATAGCCACCGAGACCACAGATCAGTTATATCTCGGGGCTACACAACAGATGGTGCCGGCTAAAAGAGCGAACAAAAGTTACGCTTTGTACCGTACGGATAAACGGCCAGGCGATTTTAAGCCATGAGTGGCAGTCACACGATTGTTTTCAGCACCCCAAATTTGGCTGTTTTTCGTATTTACAGCGCTAGTGCCCAAAACTCTATCATCCCATCTTTTTTGCCCGATTTGGGTTTGTTGTACCAACGCAGGCGGAAGCAAGCTAAACGTACCGTTCTTCGCAGGCGCTGTTCCTATTTGAAAGTAGGGTGCATCTTCAGCCAGTTGTATATCCGAGAAGTTCAGCCTGCTCATGTCTCCCGGTTCGCCGATTACACTGAAATTAAGCAGCACAACAGAGCCACTCGCACCGTTTGGTATCGCGTGCTCATCTATGGGCTCATAAAATACTGTTATTCTGGAGCCCCAATCAAGGTTACCGTATACCGGAGTTCGCCAGTCAGACGTTAGAGTACCTTTCTGAACGCCTTCAAGGTTTATCACGCTGTTATCGTATACAATATTGAATATCATACAAGGAACGGGGCCGTTCTGCACATTGGTAACGTTTACGGGTATTAACACGTGGGTATCCTTGTAACCTTCTGCGTCTTCAACACCGAAGCTGGTAGCAGTAGGCAGTGCAACGGCACCTGGTGTAAGCGTCCCGACTATCGCAGCTATCAGTAATAAGGTTAGTCCTGTTACTAACCACTTGTTACTTACTCTCGATTTTATATGTTTTCGGTCGTTGACTATTTTCATTTTTTGTTTCCTATTGGTAAGCACAGAGGCAAAGTTGCTGCATTCTTCGGTATTACCCTTGTGGTACCTAAGGGTACGATATGCAGTAACAGCATAAATAAATATCGGCTCTTATCGGCCGTCTTAACAAATAGCTAATTTGCAGACATTGTATTCAAGTTTTGTGCTTTATGATACTTCTTCAGAGAATACACCTAAATTTTATTTGTGAATACCGAAACTAAAATCAAACATGTCTTAAACTTTTTTGTCCGTTGTTGTGTGGCACTATACAAACCATAAGCACAAAAAGGTTAAATCCACATCCAAAACTCCGACCAACGCTTTTTAGGCTGCGGAAGTTCCTTACTGACGGTGGCGGTGTGTGATTGGTGTTCAAATGTCAGGGCGATTTTTTTGTGTTATATGCCTCGAAATGTTTAAAAAGCGAACTGCCTATGGAAACTGCCTATGTGACCAATTAAGTTGATTTTTATGCCAGAAGAAGCGGAAAAGCAGTTGCATTGCTTCGCATATAGGGATAATGCGGGACTGTTGTTAATCCCGTTGCGAAACCGTAAAGAGGTGGGTATTACGAACATAGCCGGTGCTGATGTTGAGGTTGAGGAAATTAGGGTGACCACAAACATTAACATCATTTCTGGCAACAATGTCAGCAATAACAACGGCTACGACATCCAGTTCTGCGGGTATTCCAGCAACATAAAATCCACATCAATATTTGCACAATATCTCATTTAATGAATCTTTCGCATTACCAGCAGGTGTAGAATACAACTACACTATAAAAACAGGCTCCTATCCGCAGATTCAACATA
>JAYEOC010000044.1:0-3906 GCA_034722635.1 Methanobacteriota archaeon | reverse complement strand
TCACCCATCCACAAAAATCGCCGGCTTCAACGGAACAGCAAACCTCTTCTTACCCTTCGGATCGTATGCCTCATTTAGCCCTATTTCACACCCGAACTCTTTAGCCAGATACTCTTTCTCGCGCTCAATAACTTCCGGCTCACCGAGCTCAAAATAATCCAGCTTATTCTTCATCACCTGCTTCACGAACTCGACCGTGCTCTTATCCTTTCTGAGCTTCATCGCCTCCCGGATTTTATCTTTATCCGGCAAATCCTGTATCGCACGGAATAGCCCCCACTTCCAGTCTTCTGCGGTATAAACGTAAATCTTTGTCGGCTTGAGCCTCGCTACCTTCAGTATCTCTTTTATATCATCAATCAACGAAACCAGATACGCCTCCTCGCGTTCCACACGGTCGTCAATAAAAGCCTCGTTTAGCACCGGCAGCGTTTGCACCGAAATAAACGAATCATGCAACTCATGCCATATCTCTTCGCATACGTGCGGTACAATAGGCGACAACACAATCAACCATTCCTCCATTACGCTCCGAACTATCCTGTTACGTCTGTCTTTGTCCTGCCGCTGCTCATAATACCGGATGTCGTTCATAGCGTTAAAAATCATGTTTATGCCGGCTTCACGTATTCGAAACGCTTCAAACAACTCTACAGATTCCCGTAACCGTCTGTATAACCGTGACAGTAGCCATCTATCTATATGTGTGAGCTTTTCCTCGTTTATGCTTTCCGCATCTATGCTATCCTCAAATAGCTCGACCACAGCATTAAGCTTTTTCCGCAACGCTTCCGTATCCTGTTCGCGCCAGTTGACTACGGTTGCGAAATCAGCGTTAATCGCACAATACAGCCTGTACAAATCCACGCCATAGAGTTCAGACACGTCCGCCAACGGAATTACGTTGCCTTTGCTCTTTGACATCTTCTTGCCTTCTCGAATCATCAACTCGTTCAGAGTAATCGCACGGGGCCACCGGCTTTCCGGAAATATCGCAGCGTGGTGCATCAAAAAGAATACCAGGTGGTTGGACAGGTGCGGTGGTGCAGTATGCCGCAGATCGTTGGGGTACCAGTACTCAAACTCGTCTTTTATCCGGTTCAATACGTCAGCATCCACGTTTAGCTCATTTGACAATTCCTGTGCATCACCAATATCCAGGAACACGAAATCAAAAAACTTTTCGGTTAACGCATCAACCGGCAATTGCCGCAGCAGATGTGTTATGGTGTACATAGCCATGTAAATAGTAGAATCGCTCAGCGACTCGATAATCCATCCTTTTTCAAATGGGAACTGTGTACCCAAGCCCCGTTTCCGTGCACAAGGTCTAAAAGCCAGCCAATCAACAATGTCGTGCATATAGGTTTTGTACTTCTCCGGATAGAACGTCATGCCTTCCACGAGTTTATGCCCCAAGTCTTTCCACCACTCGGGAGTGTAATCTATGAACCACTGATCTTGCAGAACCGCGACTATCACCTTGTCGCCACCGCGTGTTACCGCCTTACGTGATGTTTCATAGAACACATCCGCTATATTCTCGCGTTTCAGCCAATCCTTAACTTCATCTTTTATATCTGCTATTTTTACATCCGCAAACTCGCCACATTTTTCATTCAATACGCCACGATAAAACTCGTCCTTATAGATTATCTTCGTGGCTTCTTCCAGGCGCTTATCCGTCTGGCTCTTTATTCCCATGCGTTCGCAGATCTCTTTCGCGGGCAATTCATAGCCTTCTATGTCTATTATCTTAATCGGCTCGAGTTCGAGACTTTCCGACTTTTTTAGGTCTTCCAGTGCGATGTAATCATACGGTGCATGCGCCGGAACCGAATAGACCACGCCCGTACCTACATCTTCGTCCACGAAACTTGCCGCTAAAACCGGGACTTCTCTACCATAAACAAGCTCGTTCACAACTTTGCCTACAAAAACGCTACCCTCTGTCTCTTCGGATACCGCTATTTCGTCTTTTTGATGGCACATTTTATCGGCTGCTTCTTTCGCGACTACCCATGTTTCGTCTCCGACTTTTAGTTTGACATAGCGCGCAGCAGGGTTTATCCAGAGGTTTGTAACCCCGAAAATTGTCTCAGGTCGCAGAGTCGCAGCAATTAAGTAACTGCCGTCTGCAAGTTTGAACTTTATAGCCGTGTGTTCGATCACAGCTACTTTTTCGGTGTCGCCACCTTCTATATCGTCTTCTCCAACCGCTGAGTCATCTTCAATCGAATAAGTGATCGGATATTTACCCTTCTTTATCACGCCCTTATCGTACAGCTTTTTGAACTGCCACTCGATGAACTTGTTGTACACAGGCTCGGTGGTATTGAACTTCCGTCGCCAGTCTATGGAATAGCCCATCCGCTTGAAATCCTCGGAGATGCGAGCCGCGAAGAAATTCGCAACGTTCTCGGCACTACGGAAGCTATTCAGGAGTTCATCTACCTTATCCGCATCTTCATAAATCGCGATGTAATCTTTGAACCGAGCCACAACCTCTTCTTCGCCTCTTGCTATGCTATCGGCAATAGCTAAAATCGGCGTGCCGGTAACGTGAAACGCCATGGGAAACAGCACGTTATAGCCCTGTAAACGTTTAAATCGTGCTATTATATCGCCTAGGGTGTAGGTTCTACCATGACCTATGTGCAACGGTCCGGAGGTGTAAGGGTACGGCACGGTGAAAAAGAACTTCTTAGCGCTGCTTAGTTCTGCTTCAAAAGCATTCGCATCGGCCCATCTACGCTGCCATTTCTCTTCTATCTGTTTGAAGTTTATCGCGGTCATTTCTTTCTTCTCTTAAAGTATCGCTCAGATAATACTTTTGTGTAAAGTGTAAAATAAAAAGATGTGGATTTCGTAGGTGCAGGGGATAGGGACATATGAAAAAATGTTGGCGAGACCTGCTTTGCTACGGAAGGAACCCTGATACTTTAGTGGCCTCCGAGGTGGTCGCACAATGGCTTTCAACACAATTGCCAGTCCTTGTTTTCTGGGTTTCGAGCACTATACACCGTTCGTAGTTGTATTAGCGGGATTAAAAAACCACGAGATTTTACGAGATTAACACAACACTTTTCTTTTAAACCGTTTAAGAAAAGGTTTATCGAAAACGCTTCGCAGAAAAAGAAAACCCGTGTTAAAAGAAAAACAAATAAGTTCTTTTGGTAATGCTTTTTCGTGTTCAGTCGGTATTGCACAAAACTGTGCTAATGCGAAGTTTTAAATGCGTGACGACACTTAAACGAACTGCTGCTTATAACAGGGTAATAGAAGCTGACCCACAATTATCCAACAAACACAGATAGCATAGCAGCCCCCAATCACAAAAATATTTAGTTCTAATGGGGGATTTCATTAAGTGAAATTGTCGGTTTGGTATCTGGTCAGGCAGCTAAGGTGGCTGCTGTTTAGGGAGTTATTTGTATTTCTTGAGTAGTTCATCGTACTTTGGGTCTTTGGTTGTTTGGTTAATTTGTTTGTTGGTGGGTGGGAGGGTGTATTTTTTTGCCGCTATGGCTGTGATTTTTGTGGGACAGCCTCTTGAAATCTCACATATAGAAAAAATAGAGGAAAAATTATGAACAAACTCAAAAAGAAGGTGTTTTATCTACTGAAGGGCTGGAAAAAGGGTATTACGGCTTAGCAGAAGAGTTTGAAGAAGATGTAGAAGACCAGATGAAGTAACACTAATTTTATATGGATAAAGTATAAAGGTAGAGTAAGACGTATGAACATGGCAACCGTAACGAAAAAGTCAGGAATGATAGTCTTACCAACAAGGATTTCTCACATATTAGTAGAAGCAACGAATGAACCAAGAGTAGATATAGCTCTTAATATCGTTATAACTGACTTTCTGGAACGCCGATTAGAAGAAGCTACAAAAAAGATTGA
>JAYEOC010000043.1:0-3929 GCA_034722635.1 Methanobacteriota archaeon | reverse complement strand
GTCTCAAATGGGTATACTACCGAGGAGGCGATACGTGCAATCGCGCCTTATCTGGATGCCGTTAACATAGACCTGAAAGGGCTATCGGAAGACATGTATCTAAAGAATTGCGGCGGGCATCTGGACCCTGTACTAACTGCGATAAAGCTGTACAAGAGTTTGGGCGTTTGGGTTGAAGTAACCACGTTAGTTATACCGACATTGAACGATTCCGAGGACGATCTCAGAGCGATTGCCGAGTTCATCAAGAGTGTTGGCGTGGACATCCCCTGGCACATTTCGCTGTTCTATCCCACGTACAAGCTAACCCATATAGCACCAACGCCTGTTTCTGCATTACGTGCTGCAAGGGCAATTGGGTTAGAAACCGGTTTGCGATACGTGTATGAGGGCAATGTACCGGGAGAAGGCGAAGAGAACACTTACTGCTATAAATGCGGTGAGTTGCTAATCCAGCGCGAGGGATTCCAGATTCTGGCGAATAACATACAAGATTCAAAATGCACGAGTTGTGGTACTAAGATAGACGGTGTATTTTAGTGTGCCACGATTATTTTTGAAATGCAGCATCGTAAAGCCAGATATGGCTCAAACCTGCCCCACTTCTTCCGTTTGTCTTTCGCCCCCTGATTACCTTCGCAGGGCTGCCAGCCACAACCATGTTCGGCGCTACATCTTTACTCACCAACGATTTTGCGGCTATAATTGCCTGTTCGCCCACGGTGACCCCAGGTAATATCGTGGCATGGGCATATACCTTCGCGAAAGCGTTTATCACTACCCTACCGTAACTTCTCCGGCTATGCTCGGATTCCGAATGTGTATGCGTGTAAATCTCGACACCCTCGGTCAATGCCACGGAATCACCCAGCACGAGCCCACCTTTGGTATCCAGATACACACCACGGTTCATAAAAACATCGTTTCCGAGTTCCAAATTCTGACCGAAGTTGAAACGGACGTTTTCTTCTGCTATAAAATTGTTGCCACACCGTTTAAATAATCGCCTGGCTATGATACGCCGGAATGGGATGGCAAAGTTCACGACTACGCTTATCGGGTGTTTGTCAAGAACATCCCATAAGAAATGCAGATACCGCTGCTCCGGTGTGAACGTTAATTCCTGCGCCTTCGGTAGGTACTCGCTGTATAGTTGAATCTCTTCTAAGAGTTCAAGTGGGAAATCCGAAGCACCCATGAGGCCCATTATACGCGCAGCTCCCGGTGTATCCACGCCGGCGTGTACTATTTGCTCAATTACCAATAGCCGTTCCTGGACGTTCATGGTTATCACATACTAAGCAGCTCGATATAAAAATCATTTAATTTTTAACGTTAAAAAACATATTGTTTTATTAATGACCACTTTAGGAGTACTAATCCACGGGCCTGAGGTAATAGACGAAGGCGAAACGGGAGAAGCGTTAGCAAGACTACGAAAAGCAGGGTTTGAAGTAGAAGCGGAGTTGGGTGGAATAACAGGTAAAACTGCGGTCATTGATGCGTGTTTACAGCACACGATAGACATAAGCAAAGACCTGAAACCGTCGGAAGTGATTAAATATTTCGTGAAACGTGATTTGGTGTTTATCGTGCTTGTGAACCATGCGAAGACCGAAACGAGCGGATTCATGCTTGGTGAGGGCATTTTGAGGAATTTTATTGATCGTGGTGGAGCAACGGAAAACCTTTCTTTCGTGCAATTAGAATACCGTAGCAGGATAATTATACGATGGCGTGTGAACACCGAAGATGAAGCGATATTTAAGGCTATAACAGGGCTATTCACAGAATTTGAAGTACGAGAACCGTATAAACTCGAATCAAGATGCAAAAAAGAGTCGGATCTGGTGTACCGGGAGCTAAAAGGTGTGCATCCGGGAGAGAAAATCGTGGTGGATGGCGTTATTGTCGGAATGGCTTCTCGTGGTGATAGTGTCACGCTTGTTGCACGCGATGGACAGCTTGTGGACATCCAGGGCGGTACGTTGATACAGCATAACCTTGTGAAATTGCCGCCTCTGAATCTAAAGAACGAGCTGATAAAAACCGCAAGCGTAATTAGGAGGACAAAACCGAAAGTTATTGGCGACGGGTCGCGGAAAGAAACGGCAAAGAAGGTGGCCGGCTTCTTCTATACGGTTGAGCCACTTTTCCCGAAGATAGAGGCACGGGATGCCGATATTACCGTTGCTGTGACCATAGGAGACGATACAACCTGCATTGCGGGTGACATACTGAAGCGATTTGGCATTCGCATGATCGGCATCACGGACGGCGATGCCGATGGGTTGATAGATGGGATAAAGAGCGGTGCTCTGGACGAATACGCGAAATTCATGCCGGCGGATTCGATGATAATACGATTAAAGCCGGAAAGAGACGATATTGTGGGTGAGAAGATAAAGGCCGAGATTTTTATGGGTGATGAAGAACTCGAACTGGACGGTGACGTTGAGACACATTTTGAGGATTTGAAGTTACGAATACTCGCCATTGCAAAGGCGGATATTATAGGTGTGTTGAACTCTTCAGTGTCTGGCAAGGACGACTTGACGGGTTGACAACGCTTGTAGCTAGCGGAATATCATTGTATTCCGCAAAACTAACTGATTGGTACCCCGCTTTATATCCTCAATCGAGCAACCCCCGTCTCGTCAAGCGGCGTAACAAAAATAGACTCTTTCCTGTCAACCCAGTAATCAACAGACACGCTTTTTTCTTCGGCATCGGAATATCTTGCCGTCAGCTTTGCTGCAATTTCAACCGCTTCTTTGCTCGTTGTACCTTCCAAAATCGTTATTGGGCTACCGTAACCCGGCACTTCAAAAGCATAAGCCTCCGGACGCTTCAACGCCAATAACTGCGTATTCTCCGCTTCATTTCGACCCACTATTATTTTAGCGGTGCCAACCCGGAAATGTCTGCCGATTTGCAATAACATCGCATCTCGCTTCGTTACTTTTTCCGTATGCTTGAATAAATCCCGGACTTTCGATGCGAATTCCTTGTATGTCAAACGACAACCACCTGCCGGTGTGGGGTACTCGTCTTGCAAACCGAACGTTTGTGCAAGCTCAATCTGAGGTTTCCTGCTCCTGCCCGCAATAGCAAGCAATTTGTCTCGGTCTATCCAGCCGTTGCGTTCCGGGACCGTCTCGGGCAACAGCTTTGCTGATAGCGGCCTCAAAACCAGGCACTCTAATCCTGCTTCGGTCTCTTCGAGTTTCAACGCGCTCTTGTACTGGCTCATCGGTCTTTCTCCGAGAACATCTCCTGTGAATATGAACTCAGCACCGACTTCTTTTGCCATTCTCTTCGCTTCTCGCAGCATATAAATATGACAATCTATACAGGGGTTCATTCCCGAGCCATAGCCATGCTTGGGGTTCTGCACTATCGCGAGGTATTCTTCGCCTGCTTCTACTCGTACAAGCGGTATCCCGAACTTTTTTGCTATTGTACCGGCATAATCTTCTGTTTCCGTGACAAACGGCAGGATAATGTTCAGTGCGACCACTTCTATACTCTGGTCTAAGACGAGCTTTAATGCCAGTATCGAATCCAGGCCACCGGATAATAGTGCTAATGCTTTCATCATACAATCTCTCTTTCTCATGTAATACATTCTTTTAGGAAAAGAAGCTGCAACATTGATGACCCGAGTGGCAATGTTTACGGCACGGACAGATTTAACAGAATACCGAAGTCCGCTTTGGTAATAACGTAGTGTCCATGGGCACCGGTGCTTTTGACATACGAACGAGCTAAGATTTTTTGGGGTTTTACTCCTTCCCTTTTATTTATCTCAATTGAGACGCGCCGGCATAATTTAATATGGTAAAACGAATAAAATTAAGCAATTCAATATATATGTCACATTAGAAAGGAGTTGAAATGGCAATAAAGAAAAGCGAATTATACAGCTC
>JAYEOC010000042.1:0-4015 GCA_034722635.1 Methanobacteriota archaeon | reverse complement strand
ATGGGTGTTTTCCCTTTGAAGAATCCCGCACTCAGATTCGTGATGTACGCAGGCAGCATCAGCCATATCGCATAGAGGATGATCATAGGGTCCATATTCACTTAATATCAGGACTGTTTATAAAATCCACGAGCTTTTTGAAATACCGAAACTACAATTCATGCCACTATCAACTTAACATAGTCCATCTTTCGACTCGTCTGGAACTGCCGGACCAATTGCTTTATCCGCGCTGCGTCACCCTCCAGAATGAATACTTCGAGGCATTTGTCCTCGCGTAAGTGGTTATGAATCTGCGTACTTATGATGTCCTCAAATTCGTGCTTTATCTCTGTTACTGTATCTTCCACTTTCTGTGCATGTATGAGCATTAGCACGGAATTGAGCTTGCCTACTAAAACCGCTTTATCTCGGTTATCCGCGAGCAGCATCCTTACCCCCGCTCTTACCACTTCCGAGCGACCAGAAAAGCCAAGCTCATTTTGTAGTTTATCTATTTCATCCAATATCCCTTCGTTTAGTGATATGCTGACTATTGCCATTTTTCGTGCCTTGTTTTGCTTTGTACGTGCGAATAACTATTAATAAGCTATATATAAATATACCCTAAATACTATTAACAATTTATTTAAAAACTATTAATCTCTATTACTAAACCTAAACCAGTCAAGCTATAAATGGTGAAGATGCGAAGATGGAAAAGCGAAGAGGGATATTAGTTGTAATGCTGTTTGCGGTCATCTGCATGATCGCCGTGAGTGCCACGTACATTTACACTAACCCGGATAGAGGCAGGGTAGCAGATGAAGAAGCAATAGGGGTGGTTGTGACTATACTACCACAAGCGGATTTCGTGCATAACGTAGCAGGCGATAAAGTGCGGGTTACGGTCATGGTACCGCCGGGAGCGAGTCCACATACATATGAACCAACACCGGGTCAGTTAATGGAAGTCAGCAAGGCAAGGATATACTTAAAAGTAGGCTCGGGCGTGGAATTCGAGCAGACCTGGCTGGACAAGATTATTGGTGACAATCCCGAAATACAGGTCGTTAACTGCTCTTACGGTATTACGAAACAGGGCAATGACCCGCACATCTGGAATTCACCGAACAATGCCAAAATTATGGTTACGAATATATGCAATGGGCTTGTCGCGTTTGACCCCGGCAATGCTACTTTTTATAGCGCGAACCGTGACAATTACTTGCAAGAGCTCGATACGCTCGATACGTACATCCACGATCGGCTGGCCAAAAACGCTACAAACCGCGTCTTTATGATCTACCATCCCGCATTTGGGTATTTCGCTAAGGACTATAATCTAACGCAAATAGCGATTGAACATAAAGGAAAAGCGCCAACACCAAAAGTAATCCGGGATTGTATAGATAACGCGCGGGGCTACAACTTGTCGTATGTTTACGTGGCGCCACAATTTGCAACAGAAGATGCTGAAGCGATTGCACGTGAGATTGGCGGTCAAATAGCCGTTATAAACCCTATTCCACGTGACTATATCACAAACATGCGCAATGTAACAACTTCTCTCGCGAGAGAACTGGAATGATCAATTATGCCGCACGAAAGTACAATAGTAAAGTTAGAAGATGTGGGAGTACAGTTTAGTGGTGTGCCGGTACTTGAAGAGGTAAGCCTCTCGATAAAGCAGCATGACTTCCTTGGTATAATAGGGCCCAACGGTGGCGGAAAAACTACCCTGCTCAAAGTCGTGTTGGGATTGGTGAAGCCAAATAGCGGAAACGTCACAGTTTTTGGCGATACGCCCGAAAGGAAGAGGCGATGGGTGGGCTATGTACCACAACACAGCATTTTCGACCGTGATTTTCCGGTAAACGTCTGGAACGTGGTGTTGATGGGGCGTTTAGGCAATATGAGGCGGTTAAAACGGTATAGTGACGAGGATAAGAAGCTTGCGCATGATGCTCTGGCGACAGTGGAGATGCTCGATTTTAAGGATTCGCAAATCGGTGCACTGTCCGGAGGGCAGCAACAGCGTGTGTTCATCGCGCGTGCGCTGGTGACCGTGCCGAAACTGCTCCTGCTGGATGAGCCGTTAGCAAGCGTGGATTCTCCGATGCAGACCGAGCTGTATGAACTCTTTGAGAAACTGCGGCAGCGAATGGCGGTAGTTCTGGTATCGCATGACATCAGTGCCGTCTCCATTTACGTGGACAAAATCGCATGTCTTAACCGTAGGCTGTTTTACCATAACACAAAAGAGGTGACCGCGGAAGACCTTGAAGCCACCTATCAATGCCCCGTAGAGATAATAGCGCATGGTGTGCCACATAGAGTGTTAAGGGAGCACAAGTGATAACGTATATTCTCTCTTTGGTAAAGCGTGCTTTTGTTGTTTTTTATATGCAATAAGAAAGATAGTTTGTTCAGAGCGCAAGAGTGAAGAGAAGAAAAAGAGGTGGATGATAAATGATTAAGAGGCGAAAACCGAAATTCGCAAGATATGGCTGGTGGAAGAAGAAGAAGCTGAGTAAAAGCTGGAGAAGACCGCGAGGGCATGATAACAAGATGCGCGCGCACGTATCCGCGAAGGGTGCGATGGTGCAAGTGGGCTACCGAAGGAAGAAAGAGGATAGAGGATTACATCCTTGTGGGATGCGGGAAGTGCGTATATTCAATACGAATGACCTAGCCAAGGCGGTGCCGGGCGAAATAGCAGTACGAGTAGCATCAGGAGTCGGCGGTAGAAAGCGGGAACAGATAGAAGAAGAAGCGGCAACGCTGGGCATAAAAGTGCTCAATCCTAAATATTAGACCAAGAATGTAAACCCATGCCAAAACGAGCACCCGACCCAATTACAGAAGATGAGCTGAATAAAATCCTGGATGCTGCCATCGTGAGTGAACGAGACTATTTAATACTACGGCTACTTGCGCGGACGGGTATCCGTATAGGGGAGCTTTATGGCGTCCATAAACAAGGTACGTGGATGTATGGGATACAAAAGAAGGATATTGATTTCCAAAATAAGAGGCTGTGGGTATATTCACTGAAGCAGCGGAAATATGTACGGCGGGAGGTACTCGTGGACGATGCCACTATCGGGCTTTTGAGGCGGTACACGGCGCAGATGACGCCCGAAGATCACGTCTTCAGAAACGTCTCGTACAGACAGATTCAGAGGCTGCCGAAGAAGTATGCTCAGCAGATGGGCATCGAGAAGAACGTTTCGTGCCATTCTTTTCGTCATTTCTTTATCACGAATTCATGGCGAAAAGGGATTGATATTGCCCGGCTTCAGCACCTCGCGGGTCATGCCGACTTGAAGACTACGATGATATATACGCATGTGACGACCGAGGATGTAGAGAAGAAATATCGCGAGATTTACGAAGGATAGTGGTTATTCACTTTCATCACTGGTCACTCATATTTTTAGCTTATAACCTATTTTTGATCCCTTTTTACCACAAGAACCGGTTGTTTGGATTTTCTAATCACCTTCTCAGAAACCGAACCCAGCAGCCGCTCCGCGATATTGCTCTTGCCATGAGAACCAAGTACAATGAGTGAAACGTTTTCGTCATCTGCGATTTTAAGTATTTCCTTAAACGGAGTCCCTTCAGGCGTTTTTACGCTCACTTTTAACCCTATTTTTTCTAGCTCAGCTTTGAGCACCCCCAATTTCTTCTCGACATTAGCACTCATCATCTCCTGTACTTCCCGCTCGTACTCATACGACAATGGCGACTCACCTCCGCCGGACCACGCAACACCGGTAGTCATTGTTGCCATCCCTCGCACATCCATAACATGAACGATCACAACCTCCTCTGTGCCCGCAGCCTTAAAACTCTTCGCATAGTCCAGTACCTTAACGGCACAATCCGAGAAATCCGTCGGATACAATATTTTCCTGAACATTTCCCTTTCCCCACTTAAACCGGCAGCACCGGTACATACACACTGAACATCTTCTATCCTCTATATATCTTTACTGGTATTTGTATAAAGGGTAAAACCACAACATTT
>JAYEOC010000041.1:0-4068 GCA_034722635.1 Methanobacteriota archaeon | reverse complement strand
ATTTTCACGGACGCTACAGTCCTGATTATTAAGCTTTTACTGGTCGAATAAAGATAAAAAAACTACACTACTTTAAATCTGTGTTGATCGGTGTGAATCGGTGTCCTAAAAACCCTTGGTAAATGATACAGTTCGGGTAAATCATTATTTGTGAGCTCGCTAAACTTGCACCTCGGCATCTTCTTCTGTCACGACAGCGCCATTAAAAATGGTATGCTTCACAGCACCGGGGAATTCATAGCCCTCGAATGGTGACCACCCGCATTTGGTGTATAAAAGGGAACTACTGATTTTTACTCGTGCCTGCAAATCCAGAATACTGAAATTCGCATTCTTACCCACTTCTATGCTACCTCGGTCGTCCAAACCCAGGAACGTCGCCGGATTGTAGGCGCAGACCCGAGATATAAGTACCGGGTTAACATCACAACGTACAATCAACCAGGCGACGAAATTACCATAAGTGTCTAAGTTAGGAACACCCGCAGGAGCTTCTAAGATGTCAATAGCTTTTTCGTACTTTGTATGTGGTGCATGGTCAGTCACCAGAAAATCTATCCAGCCCTCTTTAAATGCGGCCAGCAACAGTCGCCTATTTTCTTCTGTTCTTAAAGGTGGATTCGTCTTCAAGAACGCTGTTTTTGGCGTTACTGCAGTCTTGTTAAAGAACAGATGATGTGGTGTAACTTCACAGAAAACGTTTTTGTATCGCTTTATAATAGCCAATGACTCGTAAACGGAAACATGAGCTATATTTAGCTTTAGGTCCGGGTATGCAGAACCAGTAGCTAAAACCTGTTTAACCGCGGACAATTCCGCCTCTTCGGGTCTCAGTTCTGAATGTATCTCGTTACGAGTACCATCAGCCCCACACCCTTTTAAAGCCGTTTTCCGCTCGTCCAGGATATTCTGGTCTTCGCAATGAATCACGAGTGGTCTCGATGTTGCGGCCACAGCGGCAATCGCTTCCGGCAGCCGTTCCGCTGGCATAGACAACCCCTGCGTCTCCGCGAGATACATTTTATATGCTACTACTTCGTCTTGCATATCCGCAATGCCGGTCGTGTTTATAGCGGTGCCGGATTCTGTGACTGCGCCCTGGAAGAAGAAGTCAATCACGCCTTTCGCTTTTTTGTATGCGAGTTCTTTCTTTTTCCGTATTCGCGCCGCGTTTATGCCCGGCAAGGGCGTGTTCGGCATGTCAACTACAGTCGTTACGCCACCATGAATAGCAGCCGCGGCGCCAGAGCGAAAATCCTCTTTGTAGCTCCAATCCTGGCTCTCATCCTCTCTCAAATGAGCATGTAAATCAATAAACCCGGGAAAGATCAGACAATGCCGCGCTTCTATCTTCCGCTCGCCCCGCAACCCTTGTTTCTTTATTTCTGTGATTAAACCATCGTCAATACCTATTTGAACCTCGTTTATTGATGCGGTAGTTACAACTTTACCTTCAATCATCAAATCGTGGATCATATCTTTAAATAAGGAAGTAAAATAGAAAAGATAGTAGGTGCAAGAATATGTTTCCAAATAAAAGAGTGCAGGGAATGATAGGGCGAAAGGTGCATGTAGAGATGAAAGGTGAAAAGATCGCGTTGGAAGGCGTGTTGAGAAGCGTGGATGACTACTTGAATTTGCACCTGAGTGCGGCAAACGAGTTGTATGCTGGCGAGAAGAAGCGGTTGCTTGGTTCCGTGGTAGTTAGGGGCAATAATGTCGTGCTCATAAATCCTTTGAAGGAATGAAAGCGAAAAAGGTAGAAGGGAATAGAATAGGTATAATTGGCGTTGGTAATATAGGGTCATCTATTCTGCGTGGGCTACTAGCTGCGGATTCGGGTACCGGCCTGGCGCGTATTTATATATATGACGCTAACAAAAAAGCGCTCTTAGATTTTGAAAGTGACCCCGAGATAAAAGCGATAGTCGAGATATGTACGAGTAACGAGGCAGTAGCGAAGAACTCGGAGGTAATAATTCTGGCAGTCAAACCAGGCGTGGTGAAAGCGGTAGTAAAAGAAATAGCACCGTATATTACCGCAGATAAAATACTAATTTCTGTGGCTGCTGGTGTACTGACGAAGACGATAGAGGGTTATCTTGGCGAAGGCAAGAAAGTGATTCGTGTGATGCCCAATATAGGTGCTCGTGTGAGTGCAGCGGTGTGCGCAGTATGCAAGGGTCGGTACGCAGAAACGGATGATGAAGAAATAGCAAAAGGGATACTAAGCGTTATCGGCGCGGTTTATAGCGTAAGTGAGAGCGACATGGACGTTATAACCGGATTGAGTGGCAGCGGTATCGCGTTCTTCGCGGCGATCATAGATGCAATGGCAGATGGTGGCGTGTACGAGGGGCTGCCACGTGATTTAGCACAGGCGATTTCTGCGGAGACGGCACTTGGCGCTGCGAAAATGGTGCTTGCTGGTGATACGCCGTCTGCGATACAGGCAATGACCGCCTCTCCTGGTGGAACGACAATACGTGGCCTGTATGCAATGGATACACGAGGCGTAAAAGCGGCGATGATGACTGCGGTAATAGACGCAACGGAGCGATCCGCGGAAATAAGCAGATTGGATACTGCAAATGAAGAATGATTTGGTTGCACGGGTAATAGAACTATTGAATGATGCCGGCTTTATCGTATCGAGCAGATGCAAATCCCGGAGTTTTGATTTAGCAGCCCGGCGAAGTGATTTCACATTGCTGGCAAAGATATTGTATAACATAGATGGAATAAACGAGGAAATTGCGCGTGGCATAAAGCGAGCAGCTTTTTGTTTACTGGCTTCGCCAATCATCGTGGGTGAGCGAAAAGGGAGTTTCCTTTTAGAAGACGATGTGGTATATCACAGATATGGCATCCCGGCGATAAACTCGCATACTTTGTACGGCTATTTTAACGAGGATGTGAGTCCTTGTGTGTTTTCTGCCACAGGTGGCTTGTATGTCACGATAAACGGCGAAAAACTGAAAGTAGCAAGGAAAGATAAAGAGTTGTCCTTAAGTGATGTAGCATCAGAATTAGGCGTGTCACGCAGGAGTGTTAGCAAATATGAGGAAGGTACGGTAAGTACCACGATAGACGTAGCATTAAAGCTCGAGGATTTTTTAGATATTACTTTAATAGAGCCCTTAGAGTTCTTAAAATCGGAGGTTGAGGAACCACCGGAGATGACAGAATCCGGCATAGAAGATGCCGCTTCGAGTCTGGAACGATATATATTGAATATACTGGAAGAGATAGGGCTTGAGATATTTGCAACCTCGCATGCGCCTTTTAGTGCGGTGTCGCTACCACAATCGAAGAGAAGAGACGAAAGCGTGAGGATTCTTATGGGTATAAGCCGCTACACCGAGCAGATGACTAAAAGAGCGAAAATACTCAGCAGTCTGTCGCGCGTAACAAAAACACAGTCGGTATTCGTGGTTAGTGGCAGCGTCAAGCGCATACAAATAGAGGATACTGTGTTGGTGGCGAAAGAAGAATTGAAGAAGATAAAAGACCCTGAAGAGTTCACATGTGTGATAGAGGAGCGGTTGGAGGGCTAATATGGCAAAAGTAGCGATTATTATGGGGTCGAATAGTGATAGACACGTAGCTGAGAAGGCGTTGAAGGTACTGGAGGAGCACAAAGTGCCATACGAAGTGAGAGTGATCTCAGCACATCGTGAACCCGATGCACTGGATACTTATTTGAATGAAAGTTGTAAATCCGTGGCGGTGATAATAGCGATTGCTGGACTATCAGCAGCGTTGCCGGGGGTAATAGCGTCGAAGACGGAAAAGCCGGTTATTGGTGTGCCTGTGAGTGGTAAGCTGTTGGGTATGGATGCGTTACTTTCGATGGTGCAGATGCCGTCAGGAGTTCCCGTTGGCGTGGTGGGTATAGATAACGGTGCAAATGCGGCTTTGCTCGCGTTGAGGATATTGAAGCTAAATATGCAGGAACATTAATATTAATAATAAAATCGCTTCGGGAAACCTTTTTTCCAGTCACACCGTTTCTGTTCTTGTATACAAAGTATAACTTCCAGGGAACTCCCAGTAAATAGTTTACCC
>JAYEOC010000040.1:0-4100 GCA_034722635.1 Methanobacteriota archaeon | reverse complement strand
AAAGGAGGCGAAAAGATGAGATCCGCAATTCCGGCTGTTGAACAGAAATTATGCACAGGATGTGAGCAATGCGCTGAGGCTTGTGAGGCAAAAGCAATTAAAATGGTAAGTGAAAAAGCACGAATAGATTATGAGAAATGTTATAGTTATAACGGTCGCAATTGTAGAGCCTGTGTGGACGCATGTCCCCGAGGTGCGATAGTATTGGTGGAATAGAAACGGAGAAGCAGGTATATATAAAAATACCGGCGATTGGCAGAGCGAAATGCGACTATTGCGGTGAATGTGCCCAATTCTGCGAAAAGCGGTGAAAGACGTGATTGATAGTCGTAAGACGGTTATAATTGACTGTCCCTCAGGAACTTCATGTCCGGTCATACATTCTGTTTCACCTTAAAGAGCTGCAAATTACGTTGTCTAAGCAGGATAAAGTGATTGCGAAGTTAGATGCACCCAATTCGGAATTGTTAAAAATATGCGGGCGAGTTCGAACTGCAAATGATGTTTATGATTGAGGAGTTTTGCCGTGAGGTTGGAGTGGAAATAGCGGGAAGGTGCCTTTTGACGTGTCAATCGCGAAAGCAATGGTGGCAGGGGTTCCTGTAGTGGAAACGGGACTAACGACAGACGCGGGAGATGTGATAGAACGGATGTGGGCTCGTATCAATCAAAGTAATTGCTTGACTACAAATCGCAGGATGTTTAAATATTTTCGCATCGGGTTGTTACCGTAATTTACGAAAGAGGGGTTGAATGAAATGCACCTGTTGTTGTAACGCCGACAGAAATAACTACCTGCTTGTGTTGTGGGATTGTTAGCCGTTGTTGTTTATGTGTTCACTTACCCATCTCAAAAATATCGTGTATCGCCTGCGCGGTTCTATACGCATCTTCTTTCTTCACCACAAATGAGATATTATACTCCGAACTACCTTGTGAGATCATAATCACGCTCACGCCTTCATTACCCAAAGCGGAAAAGACTTTACCGGCAACTCCCGGCGTTCCTGCCATACCCGCACCGACTACACCCATTGCACAGACGTCACTGTTAGATGTGAAATCATGTATTACTGTGCCCTCGGTATTAATATTCCGTAACGTATTGATTGCTTTTTTCTGTTGTGCACTGTTGATAACAACCGAAATCGTCCTTTCCGAGGAACCGTGACTGATCATAATGATGTCCACACATTCTGCGGCTAATACCGAGAATATACGTGCCGCAACTTCGGATATGCTCTTTACCGCCATCCCCTCGATATTGATAACAGCGGCAGACTCAATAAGCGTAATCGCTTTAGCAGCTTTAGTCGTGTGTTTGGGCTCCTTACCTATGAGGGTGCCTTCATCTTCTGGCATTAGCAGATTCTTCACACGAATAGGGATTTGTTTCTCAACCACAGGTTCGATAGCCCGTGGATGAAGTACCGACGCACCGAAATACGACAGTTCCATCGCTTCCCGATATGAGACATAAGGTATCTTCCGTGCATCCTTGATTATCTTAGGGTCAGCACTCATTATCCCTTCTGTCTCCTTCCAGAGCCAGATTTCAGTGGCATCTATTGCCGTACCAATAAGCGTAGCGGTATAGTCAGAACCGCCTCTGCCCGTGGTCGTTATTATACCCTTCTTCGTCTCGCCGATATAACCACAAACGACCGGCACCTTATTATCTGCTAAAATAGCCGTAAGCCGCGTTCTTATCGTCTCTTCCGCACCTTTTATTAGCTGTGCATTGCCATAGTCATCATTTGTTATTATCCCCACGTCACCACCCGTGAGATGCACCGCATCTATTCCTATTGACTGTAATGCGCCTGCCAGTATGGGCGCAGCGAATCTTTCGCCGAACGAGACTATGTAGTCATACGACCTCACGGTCAATTCGCCCACGAGGCATACACCAATCAGAGCTTTCTCCAGCTCATCCATCCGCTCTTTTAGTTCGCCCTTTACTCTGGTCAATATCTGTGGATCTGTTATGGCATCCGAAGCGGCTGTATCATGTGTCGCTCGAAACGCCACTACGAACTCTTTTACCTTTTCCACCTGGCCCTCTTTTACTATGCGTGGTGCCGCCTCATGTAATATGTCCGTAACGTCAAAGAGTGCAGAAGTTACAATGACCAGCTCTTTTGTCTTGCCCGCATTCGCATCTTCTTTTACTTTCTTTACCAACTCAGCTACGGATTTTATCTTTCTGCCATCTGCGATTGCAACACCGCCAAATTTCATCACCAGTCTCATGCTCTTCGCCTCGCTAATACTTCTTTCTCTATACTGCATACAACCCGAAATATTTATAGGGCTATGTTTATAATTGTTACACGTGGTAGTAACCTTTATAGATTACTACGGTAATGAGTAAGGCAGTATTAGTTAACGAGGAAAGATAAAGATGGCAGGACAATTAGGTGGAGTACCGATACTGGTACTTGGAGAAGGTAGTGAACGGGTACAAGGTAGAGAAGCACAGAGTGCAAACATAAATGCGGCGAAGGCAGTGGCTGATGCAGTTCGAACCACGTTGGGACCAAAGGGTATGGATAAGATGCTCGTGGGTGCGATGGGAGACGTGGTAATAACAAATGACGGCGCGACAATTCTAAAACAGATGGAAATCGATAGTCCCGCAGCGAAGATGATAGTAGAAGTAGCGAAGACAGTGGACTCGGTTGCGGGCGATGGCACGACAACTTCTGTTGTAATCGGTGGCGAACTTTTGAAGAAGGCGGAAGATCTATTGGAACAGCAATTACACCCGACAGTAGTCATATTGGGCTATAATCTGGCAGCCGAGAAGGCGCGCGAGGTGCTGGCCGAAATATCTTCGGATATAGACATAGAAAACGAAGAAGAGCTGAAGAAAGTAGCAAGAACTTCGATCACGGGCAAGTTCGCAGAATCGTCTCGTGAGTTCCTCTCGGAGATAACGATGCACGCGGTTAAGAATATAGCAGAGACCGGACATGATGGGGCTATAGTAGTAGATATAGACAACATATGCGTAGAGAAGAAAGTGGGCGGGCGAATAGAAGATACCGAGTTGGTACAGGGCATAGCGATAGACAAAGAAGTAGTGCACCCGGGAATGCCAACGAAAGTAGAGGATGCGAAGATAGCATTAGTAAGCGCATCTCTGGAAGCGAAAAAGACCGAGACAAGCGCGGAGCTGAAGATAACGACCTCAGATCAGTTAAAAGGGTTCCTTGATGAGGAAGAGCACGAGCTGAAAGCGATGGCCGATCGCATAAAAAAAAGCGGTGCGAACGTAGTGATCTGTCAGAAGGGAATAGACGACCTAGTGCAGCATTATCTCGCGAAATACGGTATTATGGCGGTGCGAAGGTCAAAGAAGAGCGATATGGATAGATTGGCGAAAGCAACCGGCGGTAAGGTCGTGACTACTCTGGAAGAGCTAAGCAAAAGTGATTTAGGGTATGCCGGGCTTGTAGACGAGCGGAAGATGGGCGGCGATAAGATGCTGTTTATAGAAGAGTGCAAGAATCCGCATGCGGTCTCCATAGTACTACGCGGTGGGTCCGAACAGGTAGTAGATGAACTCGAGAGGGTGTTACATGATATGCTCATGGTAATAGCAAGCATTTTAGAGGACGGCAAAGCAGTCGCAGGTGGTGGCGCGGTGGAAACGGAATTAGCGCTGCGAATACGCGAATACGGTGCGTCACTAAAAGGCAGGGAGCAATTGGCGGTAGAGAAATTCGCAGAGGCGCTGGATATAATCCCGAGGACATTGGCGGAAAATGCCGGACTCGACCCGATAGACATGCTGGTGGAGTTGAAAGCGGCGCATGAACGAGGCGAAAAGACTGCGGGCTTGAACGTTTATACCGGTAAAGTAGTAGATATGTGGCAGGCCGGTGTGATAGAGCCTTTGAGGACAAAGAAACAGTCGGTGGAGTCGGCTACGGAGGCGGCTACGATGATACTCAAGATAGATGATGTGATAGCGTCAACGAGGGCGAGCCCACCGCCGGAAGGGATGCCGCCAGGTGCTGGTGGAATGGGGGGTATGCCGCCAGGCGGGATGATGCCGTACTGAGCTATAATAGGTATTAGTGTTTACCGCTGAG
>JAYEOC010000039.1:0-4131 GCA_034722635.1 Methanobacteriota archaeon | reverse complement strand
GTTAGCGTTTTGAGCGTATCTGAAGTTTGCGAGTGAAGGGAGCAAATTTGGGTGGAGTGCCGAAAGCACGAAGCCAGATACGCGCTGTTATACGCCGTGCCGACACAGTCTAAAAATATAGTGATTTATCACCGCGGAGAGCGCAAAGTACGCAGAGTTTTAAGACTGTTTCAATCCTTGTTGAGTTTCCTGATGCCTCTGCGTTCTCCGCGTGCTCTGCGGTAAAATTTAAGGCTATTGTGATTTCACTAGAAAATCCGCCAGTGCCCGCCGTGCCCATATCCTATCTTTCTCCTACTTGCATTGAGTATGGTAATACCCACATTTTCTCCTTTTTACCACTACTGCGGCCATATCTTCCGCCACCTTTCAAGCTTTTTCCCCCGCCTCGTTAAAAAGGCGGTAATTACAAATCCATCTTCTTTACTCAACTCTTTATATCCATCTCTCCTCTGTCAATCTGATTGCGACTCCGTTTTTAGACATCGCTATCTCCATATTCTATTAAATTCCCCTTGTGGATGTTAAGATTATTCACAGGCATGGCGTATAACGTCCGATGACCGGTAATTTAACGGTATTAATCGCCTTCAACAGCGTTTCGGCATCTTCAAGTATCTTGCCCGATGTGTAATCCGCCACATTTGCCATTCTTTCACCCTTTATATTCCGTGCTCAACACCGTCTTTATATGCTCCGCGGTTTTATCCCCCACATTCTCAACCTCCATCAATTCCTCTTTTGTGGCTCCCATAATGCGCTCAACAGTCTTAAACCGTCTTAGCAGATTCCTTGTCGTCACGATACCAATATTAGACAATGCCGAGATGAAATATTCCTGCTGCTCTTGTAACGACGCCGATGGCTTCTTACCATGAGGATTCGGCTCATTTTTAGTCGGCATTTGCTCGCGCTTCGCAATCACATATATTAAAGATGCTGTATCCGCAACGTCCCGCGTTTGTAATATAGGCACCGAGTAATCAACGGCAATGGTAGCCATTACAGCCCTTACCACATTCGGATGCACGTTCCTCTGCCCGTATATAGATTCACCCTCTATAATAAGCAGCGGCTTTTCATACTCGGTCTTCAACCGATGTACCTGCTCTAACAAATTCCTGCGTTTATTTACTAACGAGTCAAGGAAATCAGTCGTGCTTTTTCGCTCTATGCAGACTCTATCCGATACAATGTAGTCACCCACACCCAAATTCTGCAATTTCAGGTCCACACCCGCTTTTGCCAGGAATTTCGCGATGCCCGACCTTGTCTCTCTCGGGTCCACAAAGATAGTCAAAATCGAATCGTCACCAAACGCGGTTATTTGCTTCTGGCCATCTTTCTGTTGCGGCTGCTCGATAGCCACGTCCTCCCGGGGCACCGTTTCTTTCGCCGTTCTATCGGGTTCCAGATCCATAGTCCGCATCTCGCTTATTCGTTTCCGCATTGCACGCTCTTTGCTCCTGCTCATCCAGTAGTAAGCTTCGTCCTTCGTGTCTTTTGCTATTAGCACGATTATTTTACCTATTTTCTTCCGTGCCGTCCGGCCTTTACGCTGTATGCTCCGTATCGCAGACGGAATAGGCTCGTAGAAGATTACGAGGTCGGTAGCCGGAATGTCTAAGCCCTCTTCCGCCACGGACGTAGCAATTAAAACGTTGTAAACTCCGCTTTTGAATTTAATTATGATTTCTACCTGCTCTTTTTGCTTCAAGCCCTTGTCCGCTACCTTTGATGCCTGCCCGATGAACTTAACCGCTCTTAAGCCTTCAGTTTCCGCATTCATGCCACGTAAAGCAGACATTACCATCTCCGCAGTATCACGGTAATTTGTGAATACAATTATTCTTGTCTCGGGATTTACCCGCATCTCCTCGCGCAGTATCTGTATCAGTGCGTCCAGCTTTGGGTGCTCGCCTTCGTATGCTGCCACCACACCCATCACAGCCACGAATTTGTCGTCCCTAAACAACCGCTTTGCCGCTTTGCTACCCGTTTTTGATTGTGCTTCCGTCTTCAACCGCTCAAAATAGCGCTTCAATGCGAATATGCCCTGCGTCTCTATCAAATCAATCGCATGTTTTATCTTTAACACTTCCGCTTGCAAAGACAACGCTTTGTATAAGTCCGCATGCTTCTGTACCGCCAATTGCGCCTCTAATAGTTTACGTAACTGCAAAAGATCGGTTTTTGTTATTTCTCGACCCCTTTTCTTCCGTATAAAGCCAAGCTTTCGTAATTCGTTTACTCTTACTTCTAATACCTCATCTAATATCCGTTTCTGTGCCTTTATCTCTTCCGGTACGTTTACGGCACGCCATTCAAACTCTTTTTTGTGTATATACGGTGCTACATCGGAATCGTACTCCGTACGGCTTTCTACTCGCGTTACACCCAAAGATACGCAAATCTCCTTTATCTTGTCCTTGTCACTACCCGGAGATGCGGTCATGCCCAATACCAGTGGCTCGCTCGCGTGTTCCGCATACTTCTCGGCTATGTAAACATACGAGTAGTTACCCACTGCACGGTGGCATTCATCGAATATCAGTAGTGCAACTTCACTGAGCCTTATTCTTCCGCTCAACAAATCGTTTTCTATTATTTGCGGTGTGGACACGATAATTTTTGCATCTTCCCATAACAGCACTCGCTTTTCTGCCTGTATCATGCCGGTGAACGTTTGTATGAGTGAAGCATCGAGATTCAGCACTTCTTTTAAAAACGTCGAATGCTGTTCAACCAGCGGTCTTGTAGGCGCCAGAAAAAGTATCTTGCCTTTTGCCAATCGCTCTAGCATTACCAGAACTGCTACTGACGTCTTACCCATGCCCGTAGGTAAAACAACCATCAAAGAATCCTTCGCTGACTCTTCTGCTATGGCTACTTGATACATCCTGCGCTCTATCACGCCTACTTTCAAAAGAGGATGCGATATGAATTTTGATGTATTGTTGTTTGTGCTTGTGGACATGTGTAATGCAATTGATTAAAGAAGAATATAAATGATATTTCGTGTGGTGCCACAGCTAAAAATTAGAGCTTTGAAATGGCCTTAAAAGAGTCAACCACCTGCTCATTTTGCTGCTGAGTTCCTACACTAATCCGGATGAGCGAGTCACCGGCACCTCGGAACGAAGCACAATTCCGCACTACCAGCCCGTCCTTCAGCAGCGCTTCGTACACCTCATACGAGTTCGCGGGTGCAACATCCACGAGTACGAAATTAGCCTGCGAGGGATATACTTTGAGCTGCAGGTTTTCCGTTAGGTACTTCCTGCCGTGCTTCACCAGCTCTACACTCTTACGCAAATGTTCTTTGTCGTCCAATGCCGCCATCGCAGCTATTAACGCAATGCTATTAACGGTAAAAGGCATCGAAACTTTTTTATACATGCTTGCAAGCCATTTCGGAACTACAGCATAACCAACCCGAAGCCCTGCGAGCCCAAACGCCTTCGAGAATGTTCTCAATACAAGCACATTATCATGATCTTCTACCTGTTTCAGCAACGAAGAGTCCGCAAATTCCACATACGCCTCGTCCAGGATGACCATTGCCTCAGGAACTGATTGTGCTATTTCTCGTACGGCATCCGCGGAGATGCAATTCCCTGTGGGGTTATTAGGCGATGCAATAAAGATTAATCGCGTTTTCTCTCCCGCAGCCGAAATTAAATCCTTGACCGAAATGCTGAAGTCGCTTTCGCGCGTTAAATACTTCGGTTTACCGCCTGCTATTTTTACTAGCGACTCGTACAGCGAGAAAGTTGGTACAGGTATTATCGCTTCATCTCCGTCTGCAATAAAAATCTTGACTAGTGTGTCAAGCACACCATCTACGCCGGCACCTAGGACTATGTTCTCTTTTTCTATACCGGTATATACAGCGAGTCTTTCTCTAAGCAGTTCCTCGGTTCTTTCCCAGGGATACACGCTCAAGGGCAATTCCCCTTCTTTTATGCTATCTAATATTTCTGTTAGCACTTTTGGGCTAGGACCCAGCGGATTCTCGTTTGAACTCAGCTTTATCGCGCCTTTTACCAATTTACCGGGTTTGTATTCTTCTAGTTCCTTTAACGAAAGACGGGTGGGTACTTGCATAATATTCATAGTATTCGTTTGTTA
>JAYEOC010000038.1:0-4166 GCA_034722635.1 Methanobacteriota archaeon | reverse complement strand
TTATAACCCTTTTTAATTAACTCGACAGCTAATACCTCGTCAGAATCAGAGTTCATCTTAACTTTGAACGCCTCCTCAAGATCTTTTTCTGACTGTGCACCAGCCATATCTTCTGCTGGATATGTATATTCCGGTTTTACGAGAACAAAGTGATATGTTGACTCATCAATTTGTATTTGTTTTAGACAAGCTATTGATGGTATGAAGGCACCAATACTTCCATATGACCCACTTTCAAATCGATAGCTAGTTTTAAACTCATTATTCTTAAAACCATCATTCTTTGAAATGCAACACTTCTTGAATTTCTTGCCACTTCCACAAGGGCACGGTTCATTTCTTCCTACTTTCATGTTCATAGATTGCAACTACCACTTTACCTTTTCGGCAAAACTTCTTAAAATTTAGAATTCTGTATATTACCTATTATTGCTGTTTATATAAAATTCTATAGAATTAACCCCCTCCACAAACAACCCAAAAAATAACACCGTATCTCTCTTCAATCCGACAAAGCAATAACTCACTCACTCGCCACGTAAAACGACATTTGCTAATCACATATAACTAAAATTTAATGGATAAAAAGCGAGGAAAATAGGAATTAGAAGGTCTACTCACCCTCTATGGTAGTTCAAACGAAAATACCTTGGACTTCTTCGATAGCCAATCAGACCACAAAAGAAGAAAATACGATATTTAACGTCTACACGGTGGGATGTCATCTTTTCTCAAAATACGCTGATATACGCTTATTTCTCAGGTAAATATCATTTTTCCGGATGTCGTTTTAGTGGGCTACGTTATTTCGTAGGGTTTTAATGATATAAAGCACTTACAGCGACTCGTCAAGTGGACTATTTTGGAGGGGGTTAACCCGTGTTATATGACGTGCCGTCTCTGTCTTTTTCATTGTCTATATCCAATGCCTAACTGCCTGCAGTTCAGCCGCGCTACGGCTTCGGCGGCAAGCGCTTGTTAGGCGACTGTTTTGAATTCACCACCCCTGTAAAGCCCCAGCCACGCCACACCCGATTAAATTCGGGTGCATCCCCGCTGTTTGATAATTAAGCACCATATCAACCAACGACTTTGACCTCCAACCTGTCTTTGTCCACGGGGAAAAGTTGAACTATGGACTTATAATGGATATCGAGGAACTCAGCAATCTCTGGCGGTATCGTTATCACAAGGGATTGCCCTGACTTAGTAATATGAACTTTTTTCTCTAGGGCAAAAATCCTTTGCTCCTTTACCTCCTTCTCGATCTCCTTCAATGTCTCCTGGTCAAGATATTCTGAGCCACAAGACCTACAAACTTCTGCGTCCCGTAATCCAAAATCAATGCCGAAAAACTCTACTTCGACCTTTGTCTTCTTCAGACTTCCACCACAACTACATTTATAGGGGACTTCTTCTTCATTCATGTTTTCACCACAATTTCACGGTAACAGGATATAATTTTCTTATTTGTTTCTCTTTAAATATTTGCTCATCATATACTACACTAAAGAACCTATAGAAGGCTTCTATCAGCCCAGTGTCCTTTTGCTTCACCTTTTTCCCTTTGACGAGGGCTTCCTTTACCTCCTCCATAGATATCCCTCGAAGCCACATCCGTTCAATCGCATGCTTGCATCGCCTGTGATTCCAATTGATTTTGAGTTCCACATAATACCTATATTCTTTCTTTTGTTATTAATATTTTCATCCACAAAAAGTCACATACCCCGTACTTAAGCAACGGTGCCGATGACCCTTACTACCTTTTTATCACATGCCGATAAAAACTTTCCGATTTTTCATAGTATCTACACTCATAGAATGATATACCTTATTTTTGTTCCTTTGCACCCCTTCGGTTAGAACGGAACTTCAACAGGAATGGTATCGCGCACAATGCCACCAGTATCTCGAAAAAACCAGCTAACGCGAAACTGGTGCTATAACCGTACATATCAGAAAGAATACCAGCCGCAGAAAAGCCTACTACAAATCCCAGTGACCCGAAAACATTGAACCCGCCTATCGCAGCACCCCTTTTATTTGGCGGTGAGAGGTCTCCCGCAAGCGCAGTGCTCGATGGAAACATCATTGCTGCAAACACACCACAGCTAAGTATTAGTACGATAAGGGTAGTCTTGCCCACGAAACACACCAGGCACATCTCCAGGCCATAGAAAAGAGAACCGGTAACGAGTAAAGGTGCTCTACCGATTCTGTCCGAGAGTCGCCCAAATGGGTATTGGAACACGACAAGAGGGAAAAGAAGCAGTGCTTGATACATACCTCGTTCCGCACCGCCGAATCCAAATGCTTGAGCCAGATACAGCGGGAACGCGAAGATAAAAAATGCTATTGTGAACCGGTCAACGAAACTGAATATGTAAGGAACTGCGAGTCGCTTCTCATCTATCAGCACTTTGATGGATTCCCGCATAGTATCGGGCTTGTTTTCAATCCGAACATCGTGTATCAGGGTCGCCGAAATGAAAGTGCCCACCACGAAGAGAAAAGCGGCAAAATACATTGGCACGAACACGTTATACCGCTCCGCCATAAAACCGCCTAATGGCGCACCTGACGCCATTCCAAGCATCATTGCCGTACCAATCACACCCATTGTCTTGCCATAGCTGGTTTTCGGCACACTGTCCAACGCACTCGTCATCACGAGCGACCATGCCATAACCGTAATAGCGCCCTGTATAAATCGTAGCAACAAAAGAATGGACAGAGAATTCGCTTGCGCCATAAGGAAATACAGCACTGCCGAGCCGGCAAACCCGAAAACAATGAATGATTTCCTTTTGCCGCACCGGTCCGATAGTGATCCCCAAATCATGGCAAAAATCACGTAGGCTAGCATTTCAAGGCTAAAAAACATACTCGCTTCGGTATTGCTGGCGTTGAAACGTTCAATAATAAATTCTTTTATTACCGGCGCCATAAGCGTCAAACTCAGCATCGCTACAAACATTAAAATCGCATAGATCGCGACATCCTTATTGAGACGCATTTTTATAGCCTTTTTTACATTAACAATGGCATACACTAAAAAGTCATGTAATTTTTAAATCCTTGTTAACCCAAAAATCTTGTGGTTTTTTTCCTTTGCTTTCCGCCGTTTACACAAACCGCATCTGCTTATCGTCCAGCAGCGTCAACTTGGCGACACGAACACCAACCAACCGTACTTTCTTCGTCTCGAACCCGACTTTCGCTATCAAGTCCGTTGCTATTCGTGTAATCGTGTTTACGTCTGAATGAAACGTTCTCAGCGTCTTAGCCCTTGTTAGTACCGTAAAATCTTCAAACCTGACCCTTATCCCCACAGTCTTAAAAACAAAGCCTTCTTTCTCTATCGCATTGTAAATCTCTTCCGCTAAAGTAGCCACGCATGTATTCAACAGTGCTGCGTCACTTGTATCCTCCGCAAATGTCCGCTCCCGGCTCAAAGACTGCCTCACCCGTTCCTCTTTCAGCTCGCGTTCGTCAATCCCGTTTGCACGCATATGTAGTTTATTGCCATATTTACCAAATTTCGCTATTAGTACTTGCACGTCACAGTTCGCAAGTTGGCTTATCTCTTCGATACCCATCTCTTTAAGCATTTCCGCGGTCTTTGGACCCACACCCGGAATCCTATTCACATTCAAGGGTGCTAAGAAGTCCGTTACTCTTCCGGCTTCAACTACCGTAAGCCCCGCGGGTTTATCGATGTCCGATGCTATCTTGGCTATCGTTTTATTCGGTGCGATGCCCACAGAGCAGGTTAAGCCGATGTTAGCCAATATCTCATTCTTTAGCATCAACGCATAGCTCTTTGCCTCGGACCAATCGCGCACTCTTGTGCTGACGTCAAGAAACGCCTCGTCAATACCGACCTGCTCCATTTTATCCGCGTGTTCACGCAAAACCGCCATTATCTCTCGCGAGACGCTTTTGTATAACGCCATATTTACTGGTAATAGCTTAGCATCCGGGCAAAGTTCGTATGCTTTTGCGAGTGGCATTGCCGAGTGAATCCCGAACTCGCGCGCTTCGTATGAACACGTACTCACGACTCCTCGTATCTTTTTATCTTTACTATCCGTAGATACGCTTTTTTCCGCCTTGATTTCTCCTCCTACTATCAACGGCAGACCTTTCAATTCCGGATGGTC
>JAYEOC010000037.1:0-4189 GCA_034722635.1 Methanobacteriota archaeon | reverse complement strand
GGGCTTTCATTTACCGATGCGGTAATTACGGTGCCTGCGTATTTCATGGACCCACAGCGCCAGGCAGTAAAGGATGCAGGCGAGATAGCGGGTTTGAATGTGCGGGCTATTTTAAACGAGCCAACTGCTGCGGCACTGGCGTTTGGGTTTAAGGCGGATGACGAGCGGCGGGTGCTCGTGTATGACTTCGGCGGTGGCACGTTTGACGTTTCGGTACTCACAATGGGAAACGGGTTCTTTGATGTGGATGCCACGAGCGGCGATAATCATTTAGGTGGGGACGACATAGATGCACGCCTCGAGGAGTTCGCACTCACAAAAATAGAAGAGAAGCATAAATTAGACTTGCTAAAGAAGAAGGATAAGAATCGGGCATTGCTTCAGTCGTTACGGGAAGAAGTAGAGCGAGTGAAGATAGAACTATCGAGCAAAGAGCGCGCAACTATAACTCTACCGTACATAGGCACGAAACAAGGCGCTCCGGTTGCTTTTAGTTATGAACTATCAAGACAGGAATTTCACGAGTTAATCGCGGATTTTATCGAGAGAACGAGAACTCCGATGGAGCAGGCACTGGACGATGCCGCTCTTTCGCCTGATGACATAGATGACATATTATTAGTCGGTGGCACCACATACATCCCGGCAGTGCATGAGTTTGTGCGTGAGTTCTTTGGTAAAGACCCGGAAAAAGACGTGAACCCGATAGAAGTAGTTGCACTGGGTGCTGCTGTTGCCACGATGAAAGAGGCTATAAAAGAGTATTCGGGCAAAATACGAAGACCTGTGGATATAAGCGACGTTATCTCACGTTCTCTTGGTGTTTTGACTTTTGATGGGACAGTTACAAAGCTAATTCCTCGGAACACGAAGATACCAATCAAGAAGACAAAGCACTTCACAAATTCCTGGGATTATATGGAACGGGGACAAATACCGGTTTATCAAGGCGAAAGCGAGTTCCCGGAAGAAGCGGGATTTCTGGGTGATTTCTTTTTCTCGATAGAGCCGAAACCTATGAATCAGTCAAAAATAGACATTGCATTCGAGGTAGGCGAAGAATTTGGTGTATTAGAGATAACGGCAAAGGATCATGACTCCGGTAATGAGCGAAAAGTGCGAATGGAGGCACGAGGTCGGTTATCTAAGGAAGATAAGAACTTGTGGATGGAAAAAATGCTAAATATGCACGGAATAAAGGTGACGCTAGTGAACGTAGAAACAGAATCTAACCTCTGTTATTACCTCAACCCGAACCAGTCTATTCGTGATTTGAAACGTGAACTCAAGAGAAATGGCATTTTAAGTAAGGGTATGGCTGTTTTTTACAATGAAAACGAGCTGGATGCGAATCAACAGGTAAAAGAAATAGGTATTAAGGATGGTTCCGATCTGGAGTTGCGGCTAAAAGGTGAATAAATTCTAAATGGCAGCGGAGAAGAAGGCATTTGACGACTGGATGAAACATTTCGCATGTGACGATCCGTACTGGAAAGTGCCTGCACGATACATGGACCCATCGCGGCTGGAACGGTTTTTTAGTAAATTCGATAAGTTTGAAGAGACTTATCCGAAATGGGTAGACGACCTGTATTCCAGTCTACCAACTTATTACTGCATGCTTTGTGTATCAAGAACAGCAACCGCGGAGGAACTCAAACGAGCATATGAACGGAAGAAGAAGCATTCCTTTTATCCACCGGAACTGATTGAACGAGCCTACGATGCTTTGAATACACCGACTAAGCGTGCTACATACGATAAGGTGTTAAACATGTTCCTGAAGATTACGCAGGGTTCAACTCCGGTTGAGAAACGAGAAATGATTGAACATCACGATGAAGGCATAGAACTGGAAAAGGAGCATGCGTCTTGGGAATATGTCAAGGAAAACCGGCGAGGGTGGTTTATACTTTTTCATCTGGGCGCACCTACGTTTTATGAGGTGCTGGGTGTAGCTTCGGATGCGGTTATAGCAGATTTGGAGACGAAAGCAGGTACGGAAATAGACAGTAAAAGTGATAACGGGCTGAAGGAAAAGATACGTGATATACTGAAGAACCCACAGTTGAGGTTTGAGTATGATATAATGCTCGATTTTATGGATGTGATGTTAGATGATGATGATCTGGATGAGATAGAGGAGAGAAGAGAGGAGTGGGGGGGTAAAGACGAGTTTTATTTGCTAGTGCTTGACCGCTATGACAGTCTGCAGCGGTATGGACAGATTAGGAATGCTCACCTGGAATGGGAGAATTATATCGATGAGAATACTTTTTATGACGTGTTAAACATGGATAGCGCGGCGATTCCGGGGGATAAACGCGAAGCGGAGAGCTTTATCAGAAGTGCATATAAAGTACAGGAGCGTACGCCGGAGGTAAATCTTGCGTATAGCGTATTGAAGAATTCACGGTTGAGGGCGGATTATGATTGGTTGTTAAGAAATAAGCAATGGACTAGCAAATTGCACGAGCTGGATATAGCGAATTTTGATGAGTCTCAAGTACGGGCGATTAGAGAAGGGTTTTTGTGTGTTTAATAACCGCTAATCAAGCCCATCAACAGACGCCAAAGCGCTGAGTGGGCATGCTTTTACACATGCGTCACACTGGATACACTTAGATTCTTCCACGGCTATCGCCCACGACTGGTCAAACGAGAACACACCCACAGGGCAAACTGCGATACAGGCACCGCAATGAATGCACCGTTCCTCATCCCATGCGATCAATTTCATCAATCGCCGTACCTCAACGCCTTTACGTTTGAAATGCTCTGCTACCTGCACCATTTTATCATTCGGAACGTCCACGATGAGGGTGGCACCCATAGCGTCCACATTCGCACGTTCTATATTTATCTTCGCACCGGTTTCCAGTATTACTTCAGCAGTATATGGCGTGGCGTGTAAATCAGACGAGTCCCTTCTCAATAGCAACTTCATTTTGTTGTACTATATTTAGCATCTTATAGCTTATAAATTAAGATAGTTTTTTTAGGTGTACCGCGTTATGAAAGCAAGGATAAGGGATTTTCTGGTAACAAAGCAAGATTGGATTTTTTCGGTGGTCAGTTATGAACTTCGGGACGAAGGAGCAGTAAAAAGCCTTATACGGTACGTTCCGGACGATCGTGGCGAACGAGTATCAGAACGAGGCCGCTACCGGAAACTGGATTTCCACGAGGGTTATCAGTTCCTGATGCGGCACCACCCGGATTATGTGAAAGAGGTGCACGAGGTGCCAAAGTGCGATATAACGGCGATACTGCGACCCGAAGTGCGACTACCGGTGATTGCCGAACGAGAAGAAGAAATAAGGACTATTTATTACCTGTTGCGTGAGCACGTACCCAAAGATACAATAGGCATCACGGGCTCCTACTTATGCGGACTCAATGGTGAAGGCTCGGATTACGATTTTGTCGTCTATGGTCGGAAGAACTTCAATACCGTGAGAACGGTTATAGCGAAAGCGAAAGAAGGGGCAATCATTCACGATATAAATGACGCTATGTGGCACCGGATATACGCAAAAAGGAAGCCCGAGCTGAGTTACGAGGAGTTCATCACGCATGAACAGCGGAAGGGTAATAGAGGCGTTATTGGCAGCACATACTTCGACCTCTTATACGTCCGCGACCGTACGGAAATGGATCTGTTCGACCACCGGATTTACGCGCAGGGTGCAAAAAAAGGTTATGCCACGATAACCGCAGAAGTAACAGATGCGTCTTTCGCCTTTGATAGTCCTGCGATATATGAGATAGACCATCCCGAAATAAACGTAGTTCTTTCTTTTACGCATACTTATACCGGGCAGGCGTTAGAGGGCGAGACTATCGAAGCGCGTGGTGTGCTGGAGCAGATAGGGAATGAGACAAGACTGGTTGTCGGTACGACACGAGAAGCGAAGGGCGAGTGGATAAAGTCGCTTTCTTTAATGGGCTCGTCATCACATTGAATAGAAAAGATGGACGTAAAAGTAAAAATCGTTGCGGGTGAAACAGAAGAGCGGATTATAGAAGCCGCGGAGGATGATACCTACGAGTGTGTACTGGCAAAGCTGGGTGTGAACCCTGTGGAAGTCGTGGTGCTTCGTAACGGCAAGCCGGTGCCCGAGGATGAAACAGTGGACAAAAGCGATATAACGGTTATCCGAATTGTCTCGGGTGGGTAATAACAACA
>JAYEOC010000036.1:0-15746 GCA_034722635.1 Methanobacteriota archaeon | reverse complement strand
TTTCTGCAGGTGACGGTTTCTCTGACGGTTTCAATTCGGGCGTTGGTGGCACTACAGACGCAGGTTCTTCTACACAACCTGCTAATAAGCACATCAAAAAAATCGCAAATATCGCTGCAGCTACATTCCTGTTCATTCTTCGTAATGTCTATAGTCCTCTCTCTTTAAAAACAATTGATAAGAACTGTAAAAACTGGTAGTACAACGGATCGGGGATAATAGGGTAGTTTACTATTTGCAAACACGATGCAAATGTAGGGTAGGAAGGACGAATAATTTGAAAATTTCGCAGACTTTTTCAATTGTGCCCACAAAAGTACTGTAGAGTTCTTACCTGTTTGAATAGGAACTGCAAAGCTGTTTTCGTTTAGAAAAGAGAATCCGAAGAGGCATCTAAGTTTCTTCTGCAAAACGTGATAGATCCACAAAATTTATTTTACCTTTATACAAAGCGCTACCTAACACTACCCCGCTTGCTCCTACCTTTTTTATCCATTTCACGTCATCAGCACTACTCACGCCACCGGCTATCACCACGGGAACACTCGCAGCACCCACGAACGCCGCTATAAACTCTTTATCTACACCACTCATCAAACCTTCAACGTCTATGTTCGTGAACAGCAGACTACCCGCACCCAGCTCTTCTGCCTTCTTCACCGCCTCTTTCGCATCCATCCCGGTTACTTCTCGCCATCCGTCTATCGCTACTTTGCCCTTTCTCGCGTCCAACGCGACCATCACCCGCTCAGAGGAGAACTCCTCAACCACCCGTGCGATAAGCTGCGGAGATTTAAACGCTGCGGTACCAAATATCACCCTATCCACACCTATTTCCAGGAGCTTAACCGCTGCTTCGTAAGACCGGATCCCCCCGCCCACCTGAATCTTTGCTCTGCCCTTCACACCCTCGGACTCAGTTAGCGCTTTAATCACCACAAAATTGCTCTGCTCTTCCATGAACGCACCATCTAAGTCAATTATATGCAACCTCTTTGCACCCTGCGCAACCCATTCTCGCGCTATTTCCACGGGGTTATCGGCCGAGAATAAAACTGCATCTTGCTTACCCTGCCGTAATTGTACACAGTTGCCCCCTTTCAAATCTACCGCCGGTATCACCTCAAAATCTTCCATCCTATTTGAGTGGTATGATTGTGTATATGATAAACGTAGGTACGCAAAGAGGAGGTGTCTTTTTATAACTGGATTTATATTATGGAATGGAGATGAACGAAGAGCAGTTTCTTGAGGAAGTACAGTATTTCAACACTCGGCTATCTGAGGCTATCGAGCAAAAGATGCAGTGCGAATCCAATAAGATTTTAGCCGATGCCTTGAACTACATACGAGATACCGGGGGGAAGAGACTTCGCCCCATCATCTGTCTTCTATCTGCGGAAGCGGTTGGCGGCTCACGTGATAACGCTTTATCAACCGCAATAGCGCTTGAACTCCTCCATAACGCTACTCTGGTTCATGATGACGTAATAGATGATAATTACGTTCGCAGGAAGAACCCGTCAAATCCCGCGAGATATGGTGAAAAGCAGGCAATAGTTATTGGCGACCTCTTGCTCGGTCTTTCTTGCGAGATGCTGGGACGATGTGGCGAGCCGGAAATCATGCGATTGGTCACCCGAGCTATTTCTGATATTGCTATGGGCCAGTATCTGGAGTTCACGCTAAGGTTACGGGACTTACATGAGGCGACAGAGCAATTATACATGGAAGTAGCGGAGCTGAAAACCGCCTCGGCTTTTATGGCAAGTGCGGAAGCTGGAGCAATACTCGGCTGTGGAAGCGAGATAGAAAGTGGTAATCTTCGCAATTATGGTAAAAATCTGGGTATGGCATTCCAGATTCAGGATGACATCTTAGACATCTGCGGTGACCCGGCAAAGACGGGTAAGTCCGTGGGTTTGGACATTAAAAATGGAGAGAGGACAATCCTTGTGCTTCACGCATTGAATCATTCAACCCCCTCAGAAAAGCAGTATATCGAAGAGATCATGGCGAAGAAGATGGAAGTCGGCAGTTCAGAGATTGATCGGGTCAGAGAAATATTCATCAATTCTCGTTCCATTAGCTATGCCATGACGCTATCCAATGGTCTTGTACGAAATGCGAAGAATAGTATCGAAGGACTCGAAGATTCGGAAGCAAAGAGTAAACTCCAGCACATTGCTGATTTAGCTGCGAAAAGAATCGAAGAACAAGCTCTGGACTCATTTATACAGCATTAAAAGCGTTTTGCACTCGCCCTTTGCGAAAGGGCAACGTTTACACCACCCGTTTGTGTATTCAACATTTATAAAGCGGTTTATGGTTGCACCTCATTTTGTGTTGCATTTTTTTTTTCCTGTGCCTACTTGATTACATATATGCTTTTCGCTTGGCTATTAAAAAATTTCAAATCATTTTAGTTTTTTTTCAATTGTTATAAACTTTAGTTTGTATTGTTTAGCGTGATACACTTTGTGCGTGACCATACCACAGAAACAGGATTCTTAACTTATTTGTTCTTAGAAAGACGCGCTATAGGGGTAGTTTTAAGTAATTTGAGTGCTTACAATAGATACAGGAGAAAAAAAACAAAATGAACTGTGGAAAGTGTATAGCGACCATATCGTTGAGCGTAACAATCATGGCGTTGATTACAATGTCTGCGATGGCGATTGACGCTGGTTTGCGAGACATTGACAAAAACAAAGCAAGTAGCGATCTTAGCTTTAGTGCAACACCGGACTATACCTGTAACGCAGCATCTGCTAAGGTGCTTGCAGGTACATCCATTCCAGAATATCCCACTGTTGTGATACCGCTACTCATGATAGTTGGACTATTCTTCTATTACAGGCGGAAACGGCATATTGTAGAATGAATGAATACGGCATAAACTATTTTTAGCCCTTTTATTCACTTTTTTAGGGCTAGAATCTGGAGGAATGAAAAAAAGAACATGAAAAGACTAAGAGTTGGCGTAATCGGTGTAGGTGCTATGGGCAAGCACCATGTACGAATTTACCGTGGAATGCCAGGTGTGGAACTGGTGGGTGTTTCGGATGTTAATGAGAAAACAACGAAAGAAGTTGCAACTGAGTACCATACAGAAGCGTTCACGGATTGCGAGAACTTACTGAAACGGGATTTGGATGCTGTTAGTATCGCAGTCCCAACGAGCTTTCACAAAGACATTGCACTTAAAGCAGCAAACTACGGCGTGCATATGCTTATCGAAAAGCCAATAGCCGAATCGTTAGAGAGTTCGGATGCAATAACAAATGCAGCAAGACGTGAAAACATCAAACTGATGGTAGGGCATATCGAACGTTTTAATCCCGCTATTTTGAAACTAAAAGAGCTTATCTCGGCAGGTGAACTCGGTGAACTCCTTTCTATATCTTGCAGACGGGTAGGACCATTCGCTCCAAGGATAAGAGATGTCGGTATTATAGTGGACTTAGCAGTTCACGACATAGACGCGATTTCGTATCTTTATGGAAAAAGAGCAACAAAAGTGTATTCAATTGCTGGTAACAGCTTTCATGTCGAGGAGGACTATGCGTCCATACTGTTAAAATATGATGATAAGAAATCAGGAAGCGTGGAGACGAATTGGCTTACGCCATATAAAATGAGAACCCTCATTGCCACGGGAACAGGCGGTGTTGCATCTGCCGACTATTTGGAGCAAAGCCTGGATGTATGGAATAGCGAGGGTCGCAGAAAAGTGGATATAGAAAAGGACGAGCCATTAAAAAAAGAAATACACCATTTTTTGCAGTCACTCCACAATGGCACAACGCCAGAACCTTCAGGCGAAGATGGAAAATACACACTCTATGCTGCTATATCGGCAATAGAATCTTACAAGAACGGATTAAGCATCTCCTTGAATATGTAAAACGTGTTCTTGAGTTACAAATACGTTCATAGCTTAACACTTGCTATACACTATATATTTTCAATTCATGTGCGGTACGACTGAAGAAGGACTAACGCTTTCCGGGACTTTTGTATATGGCGATGATTTTGAAGAGAAGGACGGCTATATAGTAATAGAAAACGGAGCGATAAAAGAAATAGGCGATGGAAACGTAGAAGCAGCGTTAAAAGGCATCATAATACCCTCTTTCGTCAATGCACATACGCATATCGGTGATTCAATCGCAAAAGAGCCTGAATTTATGCCGTTAGATAAGTTAGTGGGTCCCGGCGGGTTTAAGCACAAGGTATTAGACGAAACACCTTATGACGTGTTGGTTTCAGCAATGAAGGATACAATTGAGGATATTTTCGTATCGGGCACACAGATGTTCGCGGATTTTCGAGAAGGTGGTGTTTCGGGTGCGATCGCGTTACACGAAGCGTTTCGTTCCGCGCGTGGTGAAGACAAGTTAAGTGTACGGATATTTGGTAGAACCCAAGAGGGGCCTGAAGAACTCAACACGCTTCTTCACTCGGTGGATGGAATAGGCGTAAGTAGTGCTACGAACCATAAACCGGACGATCTGGCATTCTTAGCGGAAGAGACAAAGAAAAGCGGGAAAAAGTTGGCTATCCATGCAGGAGAAAGAAATGCGGATGACATAGAAGCGGCAATAGAACTTGAACCTGATTTTATCGTGCATCTCACAAAAGCAACGCCGCATGACTTCCGGAAGATGCGTGATAAAGACATCGGGGCTGTTGTTTGCGTGCGGTCAAATTTAGTTACGGGTATGGGACTGCCGCCTTTAATTCAGATGCTCGAGTCTGGATTGACAGTAGGTGTCGGCACCGATAACGTAATGCTCAATTCACCTAACATGTTTTCTGAAATGGAATTCATCGCGAAGATTTTCCGGCTTGACGAGAAGGATGTGTTGAAGCTGTGCACACGTAACTCGGCAACTGTGTTGACAGAAGAGGGAAACATAGGCACGATAGAAGTGGGTAAACCCGCGAATTTGGTGGTTATAAGAACGGACACGCCGAATATGCGAAATGTCATGAACCCGCTAAAAGGTGTGGTGAGAAGAGCAACACGAAATGACATAGCGGCGATAGTGTATAACGGGGCGATAAAAACCAGGCCTTAAAGCGTTCTCCCGACAGGCATTATATACAGTGGTTCCTCTTGCTCTTCGGCATTCACGAGTTCTTTTACTTTAGCGTCACTAAACGCGCCTATGACCACTGTTCCGAGCTCTAAGGACTCCGCCTGTAAATAGACATTTTGTGCGGCATGCCCTGCTTCCATGTGCACATATCTGAAGCCTCGTTCACCGTATTTCCCTGTCGTTCGCTCATAAACCGCTGTGAATACAAGGACTACGGCAGCATCTCTTACGTGTTCCTGGTTCTGTCCGACTGCCGCTTTTGAAAGCTCCATCTGTGCATCTCCAGTCACCCGTTTTTCCAGTTCATGCGCCACGGGTCTATACTGGTAAACGCCGTTGTCTAAGCCTTCTACGTCTCCTACTACCAGGTATAACTCAAGGGGATATAATGCACCTGCCGAAGGTGCTGTTCTTCCAGTCCCTGTAATACCTTGAGCCGCCCAAAGTAACTGCGATACCTCATTGATGCTTAAACCCTCACCGGAATAAAACCGTACAGATCTTCTTTTCGTTAACGCTTCTTCGACAGAGGTGTTACTCCTATAATTTGGCGCAGGCAGCTTTAGCCGTTCTCCAACTTCTAGCTTCGGCATCACGTTCTTTTCAACAGCGGGTTTCGGTTTATGTGGAATAAGCAATGCGAACGTTATTGCGATAGCCACTACTAATACGATAGCTATAACCACGCCTGTTACTGTTTTTGTTGGCATTCGCATATATTTCAAAGAATACAAAAACGGAATAATAAAAAGAAAAAAAGGAAAAAAGAGTTGTGGATTTAAGCACTCGGCTTATCCAACAACTTCGTCTTCTTCAGTATTTCACCGGTTCTGGCATGTGGTTGACGAACCAGGCCGTCGGTCTGCTTTTCCATCTCTCGCGCTTCATAGGCAAAGTTTGCCGCCGCTCGCAGTAGTTCATGTGCCGCTGCTACCATAGGTACGTAGCCTGCGGGGTCTTTCATCATGAAGCAACCCTTAGAGTCCATCTCCGCTACTTTCTCCAGCATGTTATAAGCGGCAAGGGCTTTCGCCTTGGCATATGGGTTCGAGAACTGCGCTCGTTCTACTGACTTCTCCGCCGATGCTATTATTTGTGGTAATTTCACTTCTTCACCCTTTTGTATCGCAGCTATAACAGCGTTAAATTCTTCTTGCATCAGTCTCACTACGCCCGTTACAGACAGAACGGAGAGTACATCGGCATTGAATATGCTCATTTCCACGGGGTCTAAGAACTCTCGCCGCGCGCCTATCATCGGGTCACCGGGTATGATGACGTAGCCAAACCCGCCTTCCTTTAGCTTATCTACTGCTTTCTTCGCGGGACCGTCCGAGACAACAATGCACGGTATGCCCTTTTCCTTTGTCATCTCTCGTGCTTTCTTAGGTCCGGGCAGAGCGGCGTTTGGACTGACGATCACAACCAAATCTGGGCCCCAATCCAGTAACTGAGACGTGCCATCCGCATGGTCCGGCGTCATCTTCGCCCCCGTACCCATCACGCGCGCGTCTATATCCTCTCTATCAGCCCGCTCGTCCAGCAATAGGTCCACTATTCTAGAAGCCCCTATATTTCCCAATTTCACAAATCCTATCTTTACTACTTTCATCTATAATCACGCTTTTAGGTTACATACCTGAAGTATAAAAAACTATTTGTTTTGCTCAATCTATCTGATGAATGTGTGGTATATGTAACCAGAAGAAATCACAAAAGTGGAGAACTGCAGATTATGGACTCTATGGGAAAAGTGGTAGTTATATTCTCTTTACTTGGTATTTGCATCTTATATGGCGTATCGTTATTGGTAGTGCCACCTTACGTGCCCTTAAACGAAGTTGCACAGCATGAATCTGCATACATACGTACAACCGGGATTATCTCCGACTTGCGTGTCACGGAATCCGGAACCATGCGCATGAATCTACGAAAAAACCAAACAGAACTGCTGGTATTTGTTAAATCCACGGAGGCAGGTAAGAACGAATTAGACCTGCGCTATGGCGATGAAATAGCAGTTGAAGGTCGAGTGAATATGTACCAGGGCGAGTATGAACTTATAGCCCCGATAACGGGCATAAAAAAGTTGACCCCCAAGTATGTCAATATCTCTTTCGTCTCACAAATAGCGCTGTATCCTGAGCAGTATGAAGGAACGCGGATAAGTGTTGTGGGATACGCAGATGACATTTTCAAGCGCGTGTTTTATATTTGTGATGGTAACAGTATGAGAGTAGTTACTGGAGATATTCCGATCCACGAGCTGCAAAAGGGCGATAAAATAATAGCAGATGGCATATTAGTCTATAACCAGGATACTATGCGGTATGAGCTGAACCTTATCGCACTGAACCGCTGTAAGTAAATACAGCATACCCTGCTGCGTCCTATGAACCGGGTAACGTCCTACTATACTAGCTACTCCCTGCTTTATTCACGATACCTGCTTTTCTATCACAACAAAACTTTTCGTCTTGCTCAGTGGTCGGCATTCCATAATCTTCACCATATCGCCCACTTTTGCATCCATGCAAGGTGGATTATGTGCATGAATCTTTGACTGCCTCTTCTCATAGCGTTCATATTTCTGTATCTTCTTCAGATAAGACCTCATAACAACAACCGTCTTCGGTGCCTTATCTGCTATCACCACTCCCTCTATTATCTGTCCACGTACCGATAACCTACCATGAAAAGGACAATTCACATCTTCACAATCCTTCTCCGGCTTTGTAACATCTATACCTATATCTTTCATCTTCTTCGCCCTCCCTTCTTTATCCTATCCTCAGGTCTCGAAACAAGCAGATTACCGCGCACCCGTACTCGCACTCCTTCGTTCAACACAAATATGAACGTATTCATGTCTTTTGGTATCCGCTTATCTTCATTCTGCTCTGTCTCTATAACAAACGTATTCCTCGTCTCATCCACTACGAGTCCACATAAACCTTTCATATTACTATTACTACTTTCTTCTACTTCTGTTTTCAAGCCTATCAGCTCATGCTTCAATAAATTCTTGGGTTCTATTCCATAACCCTGTAAAGTCATATCCGTCATTAGTTTCATAATTTACTTATTTTCCAGCGTATAGCCCATGTCACTTAACGCTTTCTTTACCTCTTCTTTATGGTTACCTTGCAACTCCACGCAGCCATCTTTTACCGTACCACCACATGCACATTTCGATTTCAATTCTTTAGACAGCCCCTTCAAGTCCACTTCTTTCTTATCAATCCCTTTTATCACAGTTGCAATTTTACCAAAACGCCGTCTCGCCGTTGTGACCCGCACCACCTGCTGCTCTTTCGCTATCTCTTTGCAAATACATAAATCACTAGGTAAACCGCATTTATCACATATTTGCATGCTTATCTCCCCGTATCTCCCTCCCTTTTTATCTCACTGTCAATCGTTTTTATCCGGGCGATTGTCCTTCTTATCTCACCTACTCTACCGGGATTCTCGGGTGCACCACCTGTGGCTATAACCCCTCGTTCTCGCATCAAATCGGACCACAAACTCTCCAACTCGCCCTTCCGTTCCTCTTCACTCATCTTTCTTATATCTTCAAGTCTAAATATGCTCATTCTTTCGTTTCCTTATCTTCTTTATTTTCCTTTTCTTCTACTTTTTGCTCTTTGATAACTTCTGTTTTATCCTCCTTCTCTTCTACTTTTTCTTCTTTGTTTATTGTCACCAGTTGAAAAGCATCTGGTCTCGCGGCATCTGATCTCACTATCCAGACCTGCACACCTATAATACCCGACTTTACCTTCGCGATCGCATATCCACGATCCACTACCTCTTCTGCCACCTCGCCACAATGCTTTATATAACCATCTACCATCTTCTCCATCCGACCTCGAGGCCCTTTGAGTTTACCAGTCATGATAATCTCGCAACCCAACGCACCCCGATCCATTATCCGTTGTAGCATTGACCTGCCCGCCCGTCGGAAATGCCAGCCGCGCTCTATTAGCTTTGCAAGTCTATTTGCCATCAGCGTTGCACAAAGATCCGGCATATCTATGGGCTGTACATCTAATTGAGGGTTATCCATCTCTTGTCTCTTATTTATCTCTTCGGTTAACCTCTTTATCCTACGCCCATCTTTTCCGATTATCATCCCCGGCTTCTCAACGTTCACCGTTATCTGCGTGCCCATAGGTGTACGTTTTACTTCCATACCACCATAGCCTGCTCTCTCTACCTCTTTAGCGAAAAACTCGTTCAATCTTACCTTCTTTATCCCTTCATCCACAAATAACTTCTCTATCACTTTCCTTACCTAACTCCCTTCTTCCCGTATTATTAGTTCGATAGTAACCGTATCCGTATTCTTTGGCGATGCACGACCAAATGCCCTTGGGAATATCCCCCGTAGCGTTCTACCCTGCTTCGTGGCCATATGCCATATCCTCATATCTTCTGCATCCAGCCCTTTATATTCGGCATTCTTTTTCGCACTCCTCACCAATTTCAATATCTCTGCACTTGTATTTACCGGAAATCTTCCGGCATACCACTTTGTTAGACCACGACGATGCGCAACTCTCTGCTTATGGCGCTTATACGGAACTACCGCTTTCTTTGCCACTACCGCCTCAAGAAATCGCTCTGCATCCTCTACTTTCTTACCTTTTAGCGCTCGACATACCTCAAACGCATGCTTTGGCGAAATGTGCAGTTCATAGGCCATTGCCCTTGCCGTCACCTCAGGAACAACCGTTGTTCCCGCATCCACGCAAAAATTTACCTTTCCCATCTCTCTTCTCTTTATTTACTTATTTCAGTGGCACATACTTAGAAGACCTTGTAGCACCTACACCCGCAGCACCATGCGACACCCTGTTGCGTGTCAGTGCAAACTCACCCAGATAATGCCCTATCATTTCCGTTTTTATCTCTACGTATTCAAAGCCTTTTCCATTGTGTATTCCTACCGTCTTTCCTACCATGCTCGGCAGTACGATAGCATCACGTAAATGTGTCTTAACCCCTTCTTTCGTGGTTATCCGCGTCATCAGCTTCTCCTCGCCTTCTCTCAGATTCCGCTTCAATTTCCGGCGCTGTCTCGCAGGTAATAATCCCGCAAGTTCTTCGATCTTCATCTTCTTTAGCTTCGCCAGAGTATAGCCTCTATATTTGAACTCTACTTCCTTCTTTTTCAGTGTAGTTTTAGATTTCCGCTTTACCATTCACGCTCACCTCTTTTATCTCCTATAACCCGTCCTCTTTGCAGCTATGTTTCCTACCTTTCTTCCGGGTGGTGCACCCCTAGCAGGCGTTTTTGACTTTCCTACATGCTGATGCCCACCACCACCAAATGGGTGGTCAACGGCGTTCATTGCCACACCTCTTACTGTTGGATATTTTGTTGCATGTGACTTCAGCTTATGAAATCTCTTCCCGGCTTTTACAAATGGCTTCTCTGTTCGTCCTCCACCGGCAACTACTCCTATCGTGGCGAAACAATCCGATGATAACCATTTCTTCTTACCACTCGGCATTATCACAAGCGTCCTACCAGTTTCCACTTCATGTGATAACAACGATGCAAAATTGCCGGACGCCCTTGCAAACTTACCTCCATCTCCCGGACGCCCTTCTAAGTTACAAATCACTATTCCTTCCGGAATATTACTAAGTGGCAGTGTATTTCCGGTCTTTACCGCGGCGGATTTACCATAAACCATCTCATCCCCTTCTCCTATACCTTCCGGCACGACTACCAGTTGCTCGTCCGCGTGTGTCCATTTACCGTTCCCGGACTCCCGTTCTACTCTTATACGAGCTATTGGTGTACTCCTTGCGGGGTCATGCAATATCTTCATGATTCTTGCCGTCACGAGTTCATCTTTAGCTACTTTTATGTGTTCGAGATTACCCTTATAACGATGTGAGGGTGCCCTGAAGACTGATGACCCTTTTCCTCTCCGCTGTGCTATTATTCTCTTACCCATTTTTCCTATAATATTCCAAGTGATGTGCCTATTTCCCGTGCCTTACCGTCCTCTTTCAGATCTATTATTGCTTTCTTCTCGCCTTTAAATGTGATCATCGTCCTTATACTCTTTACCGGAGTCTCAAACACCATTTCCACGGCATCCTTTATCTCGTTTTTATTTGCACGTATATCCACGATGAACTGGAGTTTACTCTCGTCATCTATCATTATAGTTGCCTTTTCCGTAGCTACAAGATGTTTTATTATTTGTCCTTTATCCATTTTTATCGCTCCAACATAGCAAGCTTTGATATTGACGATTCGGTCCAGATAGTCAACCTACCCGGATGCGTCCCCGGTGCAAGCAACTCGGCATTCAACGACTCTACGTAAGAGACCTCAACACCCGGTAAATTTTTCGCACCAACAATTATTTTTGCTGTTCCTCGATCAGTAGATTCTGCTTCATCACCGGAAACAACAATTAAAACGCTCTTTCTTGCCTTATATTTCCGACCACGCATTTTACCTTTTCCCGCTCGTATTTTACGTTTCTGTGCGCGGAGCAGATCTTCACCGACCCCTATGGTCGCTAAAACATCCTCTACTTCTGTAGTTTTCCCTATGTTTGCGAACGTGTCCTCTACCACTATCGGTAACTCCACATCTTCACTGAACTTATGACCCCTGCTCTTCACGATGTCCGGGTTTATAGTAGCTGCGATCGCAGACCTTATCGCTTTCTGTCTCTCTTTTTCGTTTAGCTTCAACTTCAATATTTTATTATGCTTTGGTGGATGTGCTCTTCTTCCACCAACTGCTTGCGGTGCCCGTGCTGCTCTTCTACCGTCCTTTATACGCGGTATTCTTGAAACTCCTCTACCAACACCCCAGCTCTCTGCCGAGGTCTTCCTACCAGCCAACAAATCGGGTCCTTTTGGTTGTAGCCGATGTGACTGCATCACCAGCACAGCTCGCTTTATCAAGTCCGGCCGGTACTCTTCCATAAATACAGAAGGCAGTGTTACATCTTTTATACTGTTCTTAGATAAATCCAGCACCTTTGCTTTCCTCTCCACTTCGTTAATCATCTTGCTCTCGTTATCTTCTCTTTCTCCTCTCTTATTTCCCCTGTTGTGATGCTCTACTTATATATGTAATCTCAGGTGAGCCTAATTTAGGATACGGTCTTATCGCATGAGAAATCCGTACTAACCGCTTCTTTGGTCCCGGAATACTACCTTTTACCATAATATAATCATTTCTCACAATACCATAATTCAAGAAGCCACCCTTTGGTGTAATCTCTTCGCCCTCCTCGCCAATCTTCAATATTCGCTTGTTATATTCTGTTCGCTGTTGGTAACCCGTTTGTCCAAGCTGTGGTATTCGCCACCTTACACGCCGAGGCGTCCAACCACCAATACATCCAACATGACGACCGCGTCCGGACCGCCGCGCTTTTGCGTTCTGTATCATGATACCCCACCGCTTCACAGGACCTTGAGTACCTTTTCCTTTTGTCACTGCGGTGACATCCACGAAATCACCTTCTTTGAACGCATCTCCAACCCTTATATCCATACCAAATACTTCGCGTGCGTATTCGAGGTCTTTTTCTAGCACACCGCTCATTTTTATCTCCATTATTCCAGGCTTCTTCTTCGGTATGCCTGTCACAACCTGTGGCAATGTAGAGACAATCATATTGATGCTAAACGATTCATCCTCACTTTCGATTATACCCGCTATTTTGTCCAGATTGCCACCGTTCTCCGCCCACACCTCCGTTACCACTTTCTTACCGTAGCCCGTCACGTTATAAAGACGGAACCCTACAGCCTTCAGCGGTGGAGTCTCGATTATCGTGGTGGGAGCCGATATTTCCATTCCCTTCGTTGGACTATGCTGGTAGTTATCAGTCATCATGAAGTGACTCATTCCCGCTTTATAGCCTGCGAAGCTTTGGACTTCCTTACCTGCGACTTTATCTTCCCGTTTCAGCCGGCAAGTCTCACTTCTTACACGTTTCCGTGGGGAATAGGCAAGTGATCCTCTCCTTGGTCTATGTCTCTTGGTCATTTTCTTCTTATCCGATAATACTATAATAAGATTATATAAAGTAACCCTCTAATATAAACACATAGATTTAAAATGCTGCTTTGACACATTCATCGGTTCTGCACAACTTCGCTTTTGCGCATCCGCAGATAAGCGGCACGTATCGCAGCATTTTACCCGAGTTTGTCAGTACGCACTCATAGTTCTCAAATGCGGGTGACACAACGAAGCAGGTATCGCAGATAACTTTTACGCCGTAGTTCTCTATCTTCTCTATTATATGTTGCATCTGTGGTTGGTTCTTTATCTCTCGTGCGGTAAATATAAAGAACTCCTGCTTTATCTTCCGTCCTTTTGACTCTGCTTGCAACAGCTCGTATATTCGTTTAATCTCTTCAGAAGAGCAATGGGGGCAGCCTATCGCGATTACGTCCGGTTCGCAATCCCGGGCATATACTTCGTCCAAATCGCTCGTGCCTAGCTCCATCTTAGCTCCGGGCTCGAACGCGGGCTCAGTTCGTGCAGCCACTGCTTCCGGGGTTATATTCTGTATATGATACAAGCCTATTGATCCGGTGGCACCAATAGCAGCGGATAAATGTTTCAGGTCGTCACGGCTCGGGGAATTAGCATACGAAAGCTCTATAATCGGTATCTTATCGCCTACAAGGTCGCCAATAAGGTACCCGAGTGCGCTGTAGTCAGCATCGGCAAGGCTGCAATTCACATTGATTTTCAGTTCCGGGACTCTGTTTTCTGTCAGGTGCAGCCCATAACACGGTGTCTTGCCTATTAATGCCGCTGCAAGTGCAGACGGTGCACCTTCCATGTTCGTTCTCGCACCGATAACCGAATTAGCGAATAATACCGCGGACGATTCCGCCCATGCGATATGCTCGCCCTTTTTGGGCGCTCCACCCGCCAGGAGATAGGGGGTGCAGGAGCACACAGTGGCGATGCCCAGGTGTTTATAAGCTGCGAACACAGCGTTTTGCTTATTTGCGAACTTTTCTGAAATGTTCATCTCCGTCCACTTTTCTCTGTCCATGCCCATCGGATTCAAGGTGCTTTTTACTTCTACGGTGCCTTCAAGACGGTTTATGAATTCAAATGCGTCTCCTATGGTCTTGTAAGATACACCGGACATGTGTGCGCTTGCTATCGGGATCAATTCAGAAGCGTTGTTTATGTCGCCGATTGCTACCAGAATTTCCATCGCTTTCTTCTTCGTCCAGCCTTCTTCGCCTTCGTATATCCGCTCTTCTTCTTTTGTCAGGTGCATTTGTTATTTGGTTTGTTTGCAATCAAAATAAACAAATTATCAAACTGAGTTTACTTTATTCATTATGGTTTAACCGTTTACCTTCTATGTCCACATCTATCAATTTGGAGCCGTTGGGTATTTGTTTCTTTTTGTCAGGTGCAATTATAGCTTCTTGCGGTGAGATTATATAGACTTACGCTCAAAAAGTTATATGTTGAAAGGATGCACCTTCTATTTCTTTGAAAATGGAAGACATAAATCTTAAAGATAACAATATAAAGGAAGAAATAAATATTAAAGCACCGGAATTGAACGAAGATGAAAAAAGTGGAGAAGCAAAAATGAACTTTTTTAATGCGTATCAGGAAAAGACTGTTCAAAAACTTATAGGATTGATTTTGGATTATTATAATGATAATTTAGTTTCTTTTGTCATCTATGGGTCTTATGCACGTGATGAAGCCCGATTAAACTCCGATATAGATTTATTTATTATTCTCACGCATAAAGAGGATTTAAAAAGTACAATTGAGCGCTTCTATGAAAACATAGAAAAAAACATAGCGGCAGAGCTAACTGTTCTTTACACCAAATATGGCATTGATATGGATCTGTCTCCGTTTATTCTTTCTACGGAAGAAGCTAATTATTTTCATCCTATATATCTTGATATGATAGATAATGCAGAACTAATTTATGATAAAAATAACTTCTTTAAACAGATATTAAACTCTGTTTCTGAACTGAAAACTAAATATGGTTTCAGAAAAGAACCTGTTGGAAATACCTTCTTGTGGGACATAAAAAATAAGAATTTACTGGGAGAAAGAATATAACATGAAAAACAAACTTGTAGAGGACTATGTAAATAAAAGTGCAATCAGAATAAAGGCTCTTTATTTCTATCTGGAACATAAGGATTATGCAGATACTGTGAGAGAAGCACAAGAAGTGGTAGAATTATTATTAAAAGCGGTTTTAAGATATGTTGGCGTGGAGATACCAAAGGTGCATGATGTATCAAAAACAATTGAGCGATATAGCGATTATATGCCTGTTACAATAAGAGAAGAGATAGAGGAAATAAAAAAGATTTCAAAAACATTGCGTAAAGAGAGAGAACTCTGTTTTTATGGTGCGGATGATTTTATACCGTCCGAAGAATATACGCATGAAGACGCCATGTCTGCTATAAAATCAGCAGAATTTATCTTTGATGTTGTTAAAAAAGGATTGGAAGGAGGTAAACAATGAAAACGGTTATTACAACTGTGGGAACATATATTTTCAGCAACTATTTTGATAAAGACAAAAATACAAATATCGAGTCTAGTATCAAACCCCATTATGAAAAATTGCA
>JAYEOC010000035.1:0-4291 GCA_034722635.1 Methanobacteriota archaeon | reverse complement strand
CGTTAACGAAGCTCAGGGCAGAGCATTTCGAGGGAAACAAAAATGCAGGTATATCGGGATTGGCTAAGCAAGTGAAAAGCGATATGATGGCAGAGGATATAATAGATCCGGTGACAGTGAAGTTACAAGCGTTTATCGCGGCTACCGAAGCGGCTGCCCGAGTGATGAAGATAGATGATTTGCATATTGCGAGGAGTGCCGCACGGGATGAAGCAGCGGATATTGAATCGCAGATCGCTGGTAGGACACGAGAGTTAATAGATACGGAGAGGCAATCAGATGAGTTCAAGTCGGTTCGAGGTGGTAGGGTGAAGTATTAGACGCTATTCTAATACTTTCCTTATACTACTCTGCATCCATAATTCGGAACTTTTTGTTGATAGAATGTACTTTTGAGCCTAGCACGTATTATCCCGTGTATAGCTATCAACAAATTCATTCAGCGCGGTTTCAATCTCATCCAGCGCTATTTGACCCGAAGACTTTAGCACAAAACGCTCTTTTATGCGGTACATCTGATAATCAGCCTTCAACCGTTTATAGCCTCCACCCGTGATATTCAGCAGTATTTTGTCCGTTTTTTCCACGAAACGTTCATCTACCGCTTTAATCAATGCAGCAACCGAAACAGAAGCAGCCGGATCTAAATCTATCCCTTCTTCGGATTCAAACAACTTCTCGGCTTCTTTGCATTCTTCATTTGTTATACCGTATACGTGCCCATTTGTACTCATAAGCATATCATACACTCCACCTTTGATAGAATACGGCGGATTCCGTGTGGAAAGTACATCAGCATACATCGCCTTAATTGCCTCTTCTGCATTTTTCATGTCGGTATCCGCGATTATCTCTGATCGACCGTCTTGCCATGCACTGAGTATTGGAGCAAACGGTAGATTCTGAGCAATAACAATCCGGGGCATATTTTGACCGAATCTACCGTCTTCAATCAGCCGGGTAAACGCTTCCCATGCGGCAATAGCGCCGGTACCACTGCCAACTGCTTGAAAGTAGTGATCCGGCAATTCGTGCATAAAAAATGCCGCTTCTAGTTCTACCACGCCCATACCATCCCGTCTCGCGACATTCTTTACGCCGCCTTCCGCGATTAAACCTTTTTGCTTCACTAACTCCTGGCTTAGCGCGATTGCGTCGGAATAATCACCGTCCACAGAGATTAAGAATACGCTACTGTGTTTTTCGGGTTCTGTGGTTGTCCACATACGGTGAACACTACTCTTCGGCACAACCGCCACCACCGGCATGCCGGTTCTGGTAGATACCTCTGCGAATGCTCTTGACGTGTTACCGGCAGAAGGCACGACCAGGATCTTATCACACGTTTCTTTTAGTCGCTGACAGGTGGGTGCAGCTTCTAACTCCTTGAACGTGCATGTTTTCATCTGCACTGATCTCTCAGGCCAGTAACCGCTGAACCCGATATACAAATTATTCAACCCAAGCACGTTTCCTAACTGCTCGCTTTTGTACGTGATGGGACCTGCGGTTTGCGGTAACGCATCCGCCACCGGTAGCCAATAGATATACTTGAATATCCCAGTTTCCGGGCGCTGCCGTATTTGCTTTATTTCATATACCGTTCGTAGCAGTGAGTCGTGTCCGTAGGGGCAGATATTCGTGTATCTGTCCGTGATTGTACTTCCGCATTCCAAACATTCCAGATGATAATCCGCTGGTTTCATTGTTGTACATATGGGCCATTGCCATATCGCTATGTATGTTATTGTCCATTATCATTTAAATATTCTAGTTATGCTACTACAAACGGAAAACCACGATTTATTTGAATCAAGCTATTTTATTATTTATCTGTAACTTTAACCTACTTTCGTGATAGGTACTTCAAATAGTTAGTGTTTTAGTTGTTTTTGTTTTGTTACGCGGCGGACCCACAATAGGGTTTTGAGCGTTTAAAAAATGCTTCTTTTTGGATTTCATTCTTTTGTGAGTCTTCCTTTTGTTGGTAAAGCATATATGCTACAAAGACGAAATACAAAGTATGCAGCTTACATACACGGACCTGCACACGAATTTCCGGAAAGGCTTGAGGAACGGTAACTGTGGCAAACTACGTAGATTAGAGAAAGCTTTGTTTATGGCTTCGCTCTGGTATTCCCGGAGGCAAGGAGCGATATTAAACGAGCTGGTTGTGGGTAAGCAGTCGGTGCTTATGGCGAAATTGAAAGCGACAAAAGGCGCACGGATATTCAAACGAGGCTACGAAAAAGCGGCTGCGTTGTTGAATAACGCATGGAAAATATTTGCATGGGCGTCTTCGTTTATCTCAAACGGGAAAGGGCGGGATGAAGGAGCAGAACAGATTAGCATAGATAGGAACATCTAAGAGGAAATATGACCACACATTGTAAACACAAAAGCTGCGGTGCTACCGAAAAAGTATGGTTACCATACGAATTTGAGGGTAGAAGTAGAGGGTTACGGCAACATTCATATTGCATTCACTGCGGCGTTGTCCAAAATGTATCATCTGATAGGGCGAAAACAATGGGCTATTACATAAATATACTTGCAAAAATACCAATTACAAAGGTTCAGATGCGGCTCATCGTAAAAGAGTTGGAAGATCAGAATTTTGATAATAGCTATTTCATGACGGGGGCCGAGCAGAGAGAAGTATTTAGTAGCGTGGTGCAAAAATACTGTAACGTGTCTTAGCAGCTAAGTGCCGAATCTGAATTGATTTGATGATAAGAGGATCGGCACGGAACAGCGTGAGCTATCTGTCATAGGGTTGTTTGATTGAACAGGTGATTTGAAAAGTTCTCCGAGCTTTTCCAAATTATTCTGCAACAAGTCTGTTGTTGAATAAATGTGAAAGCGTGTTTGCATGGGCGCCTTTTTTTAAGGCATGGTTGAAAGACCAGGATTACGTGTTCTGGCTTGGTGCTGGGGGTTTGAGAATTGCGGCATGATAAAGTGGTTTGCATGCAATGAATTATGGCGATTGTTATTTCTGCGGTGGGGAAGTAGTTGAAAAAATTATAGAAATCGAATACCGATGGAAGGGGCAGCTATACATCATAGAGGGAGTTCCTGTCGGAGTCTGTCAACAGTGCGGTGAGAAGTACTTTACTGCTCAGGTATCAGAAGCAATAGATAGAATTGTAGCGGCAAAAGAAATCAAAAGAACTGTTAGCATTCCGGTCAAAGAATTTAAGCCCGTAGAGGCGTTATAAATGGTTAATGGAATGGTTGTGGAGAAACAGAAGGAAACGTTGGGTGCAAGGGTATTCAAACGCGGATATGAAAAAGCGGCTGCGTTATTGCGTAAAGGCGAAAGCGTGTTCGCATGGACGCCTTCGTTACGGGAATGGTTAAAAGACCCGGATTACGTGTTCTGGCTTGGTGCCGGGGGTTTGATAATTGCGGCATGATAAAGGGGCTTTGCATGCAATGAATTATGGCGATTGTTATTAGTGGAGGTAATGATAAGATGAAAATAGAAGAGATAAAGAGAAGATATAAGGACGAATGGGTGCTTGTGGAAGTTATGAAAGAGGATGAACTCGACCAGCCAATCGATGTTGAGTTGATAGCCCATAGCAAAAGCAGAGATGAAATCTATGATGCACTAATGGAAACGAAGACAAAGAGCACATACCAATTTTACACAGGTGAGATTCCAAAGAAAGGTTATGCGGTGGCTTTTTATGAGATATAAAATCGACCCAGATGCACCTGTAATCGTGTTATGCACTACGTTGGAAGGAGAAGACATTGATAAGAAGATCGATATGGCACTTGATACTGGAGCAACATACACGATGGTTCCGTGGGATGTCGCAGAAGTGTTAGGATATGAACCAGGAATATCAAAGGAAAGGGTTTCTTTGGTTACCGCAAGTGGTGTTGAAAGGGCACCGCTAATAACCTTGAAATCCATAAAGGTGCTGGGCATGAGAGCGCGTAATATTGAAACGATTATCCATAATCTGCCAGAAAAAAGTTACGTTGATGGATTGCTCGGATTAAGTTTTCTTAGATACTTTAAATTTTGCTTGGACTTTCGAGAGGCTGTATTAGAGATAGAATGAATAGTCACAGGCAATGGCAAGTAAAAACGATAATCCAACGATGATTGAAATAACGGAATCGCCGGATACGAAGCTGTGGGGGGGCATTCGTGTTGAATCATCCGCACGGTAATATATTCCAGACGCCCGAGATGGCTGAGGTTTACAGAAGAACAAAGAGTTATGAACCTATAACTTCAGCAGTTGTTGATACAAAACTTATCTTTAAATGA
>JAYEOC010000034.1:0-4293 GCA_034722635.1 Methanobacteriota archaeon | reverse complement strand
TGGCAAATTGGAGTTGCCTTCGGGTTTACCCACACAATGTTGAAGAGAACCTTTTTTCTTCGTCTCATAATGCAGTTTATAGAGATAGTCAATGTTCTTCTGCGAGAAATGATCCATTGGGTCTTTCTCATGATGATAATGGTAAGACATGTCTTCGTCTGGAGTCTGGTATATACACTTAACATCCTCAAAATTGATGATGAAATCATCTATCAGCTCATTCGCAAATGCCTGCTCAATATCTTTAAATGCCTCACGATCTTTAAATTGCGCAAGGTCATCTATAAGTAGTGTTATAAAGGTATGATCCGCCTCATCTGCTCCGCGAGCATTTGCGGCCCTAACAATCTGCCGGAATAGTTTAATTACCTGTTCTCGACACTCGGAATGGTTATGGGCAATTACACCCAATGCACTTGCTACTGCACCCCGAACAAAAGCATACAAACTCATTTATCAATTCTTCGGTTGACCATTCCTGGTATTTTGTCGCCATAAGTGTATGTCACACCTCAAAATATTTTTTGAGTTTATTCTGTGCTTCTATTGTTTGAGATCCTGTTAGCTTTTCACCGGGATATTATGAATTACATTAAGTGGCACCACAATATTAATAAATCAAAACTACTTATTCGTCACGAAGGATTAAATGCAAAACGGAATAGATAACCTTAAAAATGAAACAATTCATCCTATACGCAAGAAAAGCAGCTACAAGTCCCGACTTCTCCTTGAACGACCTCCCGGGTACGGGCGGTAGAATGGACCTCGTTGCAAGGTGCATCAGTAACGCACTATGGCTAAGCCATGATTTGAGACGCGATACGTGCATCCATGTAGTCGCCTGCGGTAGCCCCAACCCGCCGGTGGTTATCTCTTTCTACGGTAACACGTTGAAAGGCGTATCGCCGGACGAACGAAACATTGCGGCATGGATAAAGAAAACACTGGCATTAAAGCGGCAGAACCCCGGGATAAGGCTCCGGAGACTCAGTTTTCAAGAGCTAATCGCAGAGTTGGCGTCAGACGGTAAGTTCTTTTACATCTTAGATGAAAAAGGCACGGACATATCCGGTGTAACGCTAAAACATGATTCTGTATTCGTCATCGGTGACCACACAGGACTGCCGGAAGAAGCAACGAACTACGTGGAACGATTTGAATACGAAACCTTATCGCTTGGCTCTACTTCATATCTCGCATCGCAATGCCTCTCCGTGCTACATTACGAATTGGATAACAAATAATATTAAATGCTCCGGTCGGGATTCGAACCCGAGTCCTCGGCTCGAAAGGCCGAAATGATTGGCCGAGCTACACTACCGGAGCAACATAAAATAGCTAAAGAACGATTGTACTTTCCCCAAAACTTGCACCGTTGTGGGGCAGAACTCTACACTGTGCTAGGAAAGGTAAAAATGCCCTTCCTTAACACTTTCTTCACAAAGAACTATCCACTTTAGCCGAAAAGCGAAGCTAACCCTTCCATACCTTCTCCTTCTGATTTCTCCGCGTCTTCCTTCGTCTCTTCCTTCTTCTCTTTCTTCTTCTCTTCTTTACCTGCTTTTTCTGCCTCTGGTGCTGCTGCTGGCGCTTGTGGTGCCACAGGAGCAGGAGCGTAAGCGGGCTGGGCTTGAGTCATCGCCTCATCTATGTTTACATCACTGAGCGCGGAAATCAGTCCCTTTATCTTACCCTTATCTGCGTCAACCCCGGCAGCTTCTATTACCGCACTTACACTGTCCTCTGTAATTTCTTTGCCCGAATTATGCAGGAGCAACGCTGCGTATACATATTCCATCTCTTATCACCTCTTTCTCTTTTACTTCTATACTCCATCTTATCTTATAAAATAAAAAGGGATTAGAATATTAGTATGTGATTGTAAACCATGAAACTTACGATGGTAATCCCTTCATATTGGGCACGAGAAAGTAAAATTGGCTGGAAAGACGGTGACGCTATTTATGATCATCCAACTCCTCTGGATGAAGAAGGCACATTACACCGAGCGATACAGAGCATAGGGGCATTGAAAGATAAAGATTTTCGAGTTGTGATAATTGCAATTCCCACGGCTGCGGATATTGAATCCAGGGTAGAGGAAAAAGTTGCACGTATCATTGAGTCGTCAAATCCGGGCGTAGAAGTGTTGCTCTTCGGACCTTCACATCTGAAGCTGATACACGACTTGTTGGTTAGCGAGAACAAAAAGGATTACACCTACCTGCTTCAACTCAGAGGTTACTCCAACGTTCGAAACATTTGCATGTTCGTGCCGCATGTCCTGGATTCTGAAGCAGCGGTGCTTATTGACGATGACGAAGTGTTTGAAGACCCACAATTCATGACGAAAGCGCGGGCATACATAGGCAAAGACATAGAGGGAAAAGCGATAAACGCGGTTGCCGGCTATTACCTGCAGCCGGATGGTGACTATCACGTTAAGAAACTTTCCCGCCCCTGGATGCAACATTGGGACCAATATGCGCGTATGAACGAAGCCTTTGACAATATCATCGGATCAGAACCGCGTTTGAAAGAGACCCCATTTGTTTTTGGCGGGAACATGGTCGTGCATCGGGATCTTTTCACGGTCGTGCCTTTTGACCCGGATGTCCCGCGCGGGGAGGATATAGACTTCCTGATAAATGCGCGGATGTTTGGTCATTCTTTCGTTCTGGATAATCAACTCGCGATCAAGCACCTACCGCCACCAAAGTCGCATCCTGTCTGGAGAAGCCTGCGTGAAGATTTATATCGCTTTATCTACGAACGTGCGAAGATAGAAACCCAAAAAGATATAGAAGGCATGACACGAGTGTATCCCGAAGAGTTCGACCCATATCCCGGCTGTTTTCTGAAGCCCGACCTCGAAACGAAGATAGAAAACGCGAGCAAACTATTGTCCGGGGAGTATCTCGCTCAGGGCGACAGCGAAGCAAGCGAAGAGGCTTTGAAGAATACGGTCCTTGCCAGAACAGATGCAGTGCCGAATTCAGATCCGTTTCAAAAACTGTGCGTGTTGCAAAAACGGTGGCAGGAATTGATGTCGTTTACGGCTCAGGAACGAATTCGTTCTCGGATAAGTGGATTTATCTGTAAAGAGGTGCAATGAACATGAACATACTGTTTCTACCTAAGCTGTTGCCCCGAGCAGACATTATAGGGGGTCCTATCCTCATCTATCATAGAATCAAGAACCTGTCTGCAATGGGACATAAGATAACGCTCATAGCTCCTGCTTACACCGATGCCGACCGGACTGATAAAAGCCTTGAGCCTTTCTGTGAGCGCGTGATCAAGGTTGATTCCGTTGGGGTGCGATCAGATGCAGAAATAGATGCACTTCATAAACTGTTGAAACGACCGCGGAATTTCTTGACCGGCGATGGCGGCTACAACGAAAAGCTTGAAGCTGCTTTTACTGCAGTTTTGAATGAGGCGCATTTTGATGCCATTATCGCAGAATATTCAATGATGGGGCAGTACATAGAAGCGAATCACAGCCTTATTCCCTCAGATACAACGGCTATAATTTCGGTGCACGAATGTTACACAAAGGCTTTTGAGCTACGAGCGGAGAAGGGAGAGGCTATTGAAGAAGCCACACTAAAAGAGCTATTTAATTACGAATTCAAGATGTATGATGCTGCGGATAAAATACTAACGTTAACCCCGGAGGACGGAGATATTGTAGCGAACTATGCGCCTGAGTTAAAACCAAAATTGCGGGTGGTGCCTCATGGTGTGGACACGGACTTTTACAGGCCGCCAAAAGAGAAGTCATGGGACTGTAAAAACATATTGTACGTGGGTAATTTCCAGCATCATCCCAATGTGGATGCCGTGAAAAATTTTATTAATCAGTGCTGGCCGAAAATCCTGGCTGAGGTACCAGATGCAAAGTTTTATGCCATCGGGTTCCGGCCACCGCAGGAACTGCTCGAGTTGAGAAGTGACAATATAATAGTGCAGGAAGGCGGTCCAAATGAGAACGTACGGCAGTTTTACTGGAATAGTGACGTGCTGGTGGCGCCAATAGAGTTAGGTACGGGTTTCCGGGGTAAACTGCTGGAAGCTATGGCTTGCGGGCTGCCGGTGGTTGCTACCCGATTGGCCACTTTTGGTATGGAACCAGAAAATGGAACCGACATGTTTGTGACTGATGACTATGGCGCATTTGCCGGGTACGTAATTAAGCTGTTAAATGAAGTCGAGTTAAGGAAGAAGGTTAGCAGGAATGCTTTAGCACTGGGACAGAAATTTGACCACAAACAGGCAGCCGAGAAG
>JAYEOC010000033.1:0-4349 GCA_034722635.1 Methanobacteriota archaeon | reverse complement strand
GTTCTGACGCTGCTTTTCACTTAGATAACGTCATCGCTTCTGCTTTTATCTTCTCGGCTCGTTTCAATCCGAGACCGGGCACTTTTTCCAACTGCGTTACGTCAGCACTCGCTACCTCTGCTGGACTTCGGAATCCCGCAGAATACAACTTCCTTGCTATTACACGACCGACACCTTTAATTGCAACCAATGCGAGCAGCTCAGGCCTTGCACCGTGCCTTAACCGATTTTTTAGAGTGCTTAACCTCGCGTACATATCCCCAACACGAAGATGCTCTGCAATCCGCGATGCTGCATAGCAGATCCAGCCCAACGCATAGATATTATTGTGGATCTCACCCGGATAAGTCCCGAATTTGTCATTCATCTCCGGATATGTCATTTCGTCTATCCATGCGTGTGCCACTATAGAACTGCCCAACGCATTCGCACCGCGGTACACCCAATCAGGATTGTTACTAAAACTGCTTGCTATCAGAATCGCGTCTTTCACGTTCAACTGAATCACTTCGTCACACAGACATAGAAGTACCAGGAGGTCGAAATCCGATACTTCTACGCTGTCAGCCAAAAAGTTTATGCCTTCTCTTAGCAATAAAGCAGATTTCGTGGAAAGATACAACCTGGACGAAAGTGCGCCGAAGTCCGTAGCCAGTATCTCATCGTTAGCCTCGTCTATGGTGATAAAACCCACATGCTCTAATTGCCGCAGTATACTTTCCAGCTCGTCTTTCACAAATCCCATTTCATCCGGATTCTGATACGCATAGAATGTACTATCGAGGAATTCATATATCGCCTCTACCCTGTGAGCGCCCGCGACTATGGTTGCGAGTATCTGCTCTGTCATTGCATCCCAGGAAAACTGTGATTCTACACGTTCCAGGGCACCATGTATGTATAATTCTTCTATAGTCTCTTTTTCCGCTTCGCTCTTCGCCACTATCAGCCCTATTCCATACAGGTCGTGTTCCGGTCTTCCCGCGCGACCAAATACCTGCTTTATCCAGCCTACCGGCATAGGTGCATTCCCTCGCTCTTGCGTGAAGAACCTGTAATTTCTGATTATTACCACTTTCGCAGGTAAAGAAACGCCCATTGCCAACGTTGGCGTGCAGCATATCACATTCAATACACGGGCTCGGAAACTCTCTTCCAGCGCTCGCCTCTGCTCAGGATGCAGCCACGAGTTGTGATATGCAACGCCATGCTTAACTATCTCGTTCAGGTCGTCCACACCGATGTCAACTTTATCCGCAAGCACATCTAACTCGGCAGTTCTTTGATTCAGCCGTGCTGCAAGTTTCCTTGCAAAAGATGCCGAACCGCGTTTCGTGTTCACAAAAACAAGCGTTTGCGATCCTGCTGTTACGTCTGCCACCACGCGCTCTAATATCGCGTTGTCGTTCTTTGCCAGAAATACTTCTTCCTTTAACGGCACCGGACGCCATTCTGATTGTATCAAAGACGCATTCAACCAGTTTCCAAATTCATCCGCATTCGGTATCGTTGCGGATAGTGCAATTACTCTTGCAGAGGGATTGAAGCTCATAAACCGTGCCATTGCACCTTCCAATCGTGGACCTCGCTTCGTATCACCCAGCACGTGCGCCTCATCAACGACCAGAACTGAAATTTGCCTTAGCCAGGATGGTTTAACTCGTGTGAGAGAGTCCAGCTTCTCCAATGTTAGAATTGTGATGTCATAGCGTTCAAGATACCGCGAGGAACTCTCGTAATCGCCCGTTGATATGCCGACATTTGCAACCGCGCCGTACTTATCCTTAAAGTTCAGGTATTTCTCGTATGCTAATGCGTTTAAGGGCACGACATAGAGGCACTTGCCCGAATCGTGCAAAATCGAGTTTAACATTGCCAATTCCGCTAACAGCGTCTTCCCGCTTGCCGTTGGTGATGCAATAACGAAATTCTTGCTGCTGCCGAGCAGACCTGCTTTTATCGCTTCTTCTTGCGGGGGGTACAGTTCTTTATCTTCACCGAATATATTCGCAGCTCGTTCTTCTAAATTCAGGTCTGATAACTTCATTTCCGAATACCCATACGCTAAAAAGAATATAATACTATTACAAATTAACTCTATTACTATTCAGTGATGTGAGAGATGGCAAAGAAACGAATGCGAAGAAAAGGGAAGATAGCAAAATCCGCGGGTAGGTTAGGAGTGCGTTACGGACGGAAGATAAGAAAAGCAGTTGCCACCATAGAAGAGCAAACTAACGCTGCGCATAAGTGTCCGCGTTGTGAAAGAGCATCAGTATCCCGGAAGGGCACAGGGGTATGGAAATGCGCAAAATGTGGCTATACGTTCACTGGCGGCACATATGTCCCGCAAACTCCGGTCGGCATAACAGCGCAGAGGGCGATAAAGCGATTGTCCGAAAGGGAAGCAGGGGCGGAGATGGGCATAGAAGAACGCGGGGAAGTTGGGGTATCTGGCTGAGGAGAGAAGAGATGGGCTATTATTGTTTGCGGTGTAAAAGAATTGTCGAGCTGAAAACGGAGTATCAGAGTGTGAGATGCCCCTACTGTGGTTATAGAGCATTAAAAAAGGAGCGGCCAGCAGTAATAGTTAAGAATGTAAAGGCGATATGAACTTTTTCGGTTACGTTGTTATTACTTTCTGATGAAGATCGAAGCGGAATTTGTGCTTGAGGATGACGAAGAAACAGTAAAGACAATCTATGAATCAATAAGAGAGGAGCGGGAGGACCGGGTAGAAGATAAAAGACGCTCCTATGTTGATCTCGCTATTGGTGCGAATAGGTTATGCGTGTATATACGCGGTGAGGATATTGTGAGGGTGCGAGCAGCCGCGAATTCCTGGCTTCGATTGTTAAAAGTAGCGGAAGAGATGGTAGAGGTGGTAAGAGAATGCGAACTACGTGGTTCCTGAGCGGGATACCTGCGTTGGTCTCCGTGTTGCTAGGTATTCTCGTACTTTTATGCGTGGTATGGTTCATTATTAAGTTTTTACCGTATATCATCATGATAATTGTGGCTATTATAATAGTCCTGCTCGTGCTGCATTTTCTATGGCGCGAAATGTCATGATTCTCGTGTGGCTATCACGAACGGGTAAATTCATAGCTCTTTATCTTTACTATACAAAAGATAATATACACTAACAACAAGATAATACGAGCATAACTTATTTGTGCCGCCGTAACTCAGTTGGTAGAGTACCCGGCTGTTAACCGGATTGTCACAGGTTCGAGTCCTGTCGGCGGCGTATGTGGTAAAAAGACCTTATCAATAACCGCTTACGAGTAGCTTTGCAAACATTTATGCGTGCTCGTGGTCTGCTAAAGATACTTCTACACCACATCCACCAGATCTTCTAAAAACAGCTTTACCGTCTCTTCCGTCACATGCGGCATTATCACCAGTCGCAGTGCTTTCGGCTCCCGCGTGGTTGAAACTTCCCAGCCTTTCGCTTTTAATGCTACTGCTACTCGATCAACCTCATCCAAACTCAACGTCACCACGTTCAGGACTGGCTCAATCTCAGGACGAATCCCTTTCGCCTTTGCCCCCTGTACTAACAGCCTCGTTAATCTCATACATTCAGTTACAATCGCCCTCAGACCTTCCTGGCCAAGATAGTTAAAAACCGCGAATGTAGCCGCCGTGGAGGCGCCGCTTCTCGTCCCTGTTAGCGAAGACTGTCCGTGGGTCGTCAGATACGGTGTAGATACTTCCAGCTCATCAAGATACGAATCCTCTCGGAACAGAATACAACCAGAGGGAATCGTGCTCATACCCATCTTATGCGGATCCACGGACACACAGGATACACCGTCAAGCGAGAAGTCGAACTGGTACCGATCCTTTTCCGCGAGAAACGGAATCACGAAACCGCCAAAAGCGGCATCCACATACAGGAATAGGTCGTTTTCCTGGGTAATAGCCGAAAGCTCTTTTATTGGGTCTATCTGTCCGAATTCCGTCGTGCCTGCTATGCCCACCACGCAGATCGTGTTTGCATCTATCAATTCTTCTACCGAGTTCACGTCCACACGTAGCGCATCATCCAGAGCCGCTTTCTTCACGTCAACGCACAATATATCCGCGATTTTATCAAATGAGAAATGCGCGGTCTCAGGCACGATTATGTTCATCTCTCTCATACCTGCTCTCTTCCGCCTGTTTCGTATCGCCCGTATCGCCTGTATATTTGATTCCGTTCCACCAGTGGATAAGTAGCCATAGACGTTTTCACGACCCAACAACGCGCCTATCATCCGAATCAGTTCAGTCTCCATCTCTTTTGTACCCGGAAATAGTCCGGAATCACCTAAATTCGATTCCAGGAACATTTTATGCGCGTA
>JAYEOC010000032.1:2451-4370 GCA_034722635.1 Methanobacteriota archaeon | reverse complement strand
GCAAAACCGGTAAACCAAATAAAGAGGAAAACAAAAATGCACACAAAAGGCCACGGCAAAGCAAGCGGTGCAGGCACGATAATAAATGCAATCGCAACCTACAAAGGCGCTGCATTTGGCATCGAGCTATGGACGCACGCCGAAGTAGAACTCGGTAACGATTTCCGCGGCATAACAGGCGAGATCGAACTGAACAGCGATACGAGCAGCGATACGCGCTTGATAGAACGCTGCGTAGAGTTGGTACTGAACCGGTTCGATTTACCTTTACGAGCACACGTAAAGACACGCAGCGAGATACCGTTAGGCAGCGGCTTGAAGAGCAGCAGTGCCGCCGCAAACGCGGCTGTAGTCGCGACTTTAGATGCCATAGACGAAGAACTGAACGCTCTTGACGCAATACGGCTGGGTGTAGAAGCTGCACTGGATACCGGTGTGTCCATAACAGGCGCTTTTGATGACGCTTGTGCGTCTTTACTCGGTGGTGTCGTGATAACAGACAACAAAAAGCGTGAAGTGATAAAGCGTGTGGAAAAGGATTCTGAAGTTAGTATCTTCGTACCGAACAAGAAAGCGTTTAGTGCTGATACCGATGTGAAACGTTCGAGGCTGATTGCACAGTGGGTAAACATTGCGTACGAATTAGCATTGCAGGAGCGGTTTGAAGATGCGATGACGTTGAACGGTTTCTTGTATTGTGCTGCGTTGGGTTTTGACCCCGCACCGATGCTGAAAGCATTGGAATGTGGTGTGAAAGGCGTGAGTCTATCCGGAACCGGGCCTTCTTTTGTCGCTTTTGTGGACACCGAAAACGCGGTGAGAGTACGTGAGGTCTGGAACGAGCGGGGGATTGAAGGTACTGTCATAAAGACGCGGATAAACAATCAGCCTCTGGTTTGAGTTGATCTTATAGGCTCTTCTCCAACTTTGGGATGACTAGAAATATATAAATGCAGTGAGAGATATCTCTTTTGGTAAAAATGACTCGCCTGAGACTATCACCCATATTTAGAAACATGTTTGATTTCCGCGGCTATAAGCTTTGCGATGTGACCGAAGATGAGCAGGGTATAACGCTGTTTTTGACCTGTACGCGTAAGACTTGTGACGGTCCTGAATGTGGCAAGCGAAGCTCCTTTATTGAGGACACGTATACTCGCACGATTAGAGATCTCGACCTGGGACCGAAGCAGTGCTTCATTGTCTTTGATGCGCGGAAGATAAGATGCAGGTGTGGCTATCGCGGCGTTGAGAAGTTGGACTTTGTTGACAAATACAGCCTCCACAACATACGATTCGAGGAGTACGTCAGCACGCTGTGCCCGAAGATGAATCTCACGGATGTTGCGGATATTTTAGAAATTATTTTAAAAAATGTATTAACTAGTTTTTTGATAATCCAATTGCCTGTTTTTCTATTCCAAAACATATCTCCATATTCAACCATCCCTGAATCATAATGAGGCATAGCAATTTTTGTATTATTTTTTTCACGAAGATAAGCACAATTTCCTGTGTGATCAAAGTCTCCATGAGTTAAAATTATTAAATTAAGATTTCCTGGTTTGCAAACTCCATTTACAAGTTCTTGTTCAAGTTTACTTCTTCTGGATTTCCTTCCTGTATCAATGAGGACAAACCCCCTATCTGTCTTGAGAAGGTAACAATTGCCATTAAATCATCCCAAGATGATTGTTTTAATCTCTTTAATCATAAAAATTCATATTTCGTATTTATTTAAATAATTTCCTATAAAATCCCAAACCCGTTCTTGTTTAGCAAAATTTCAAAATTGCATATAACGTTCCGAGCGTATCGGAAGTTCCCCAAAGGGGAATTTGGGCGAAGCGTAGCGAAGCCAGATACGCTCTGTTATGTGAAGTGTCGCTCATCTTCTCATTCTCCTTTGTACCTTGTGT
>JAYEOC010000032.1:0-2351 GCA_034722635.1 Methanobacteriota archaeon | reverse complement strand
TTGCATATAACGTTCCGAGCGTATCGGAAGTTCCCCAAAGGGGAATTTGGGCGAAGCGTAGCGAAGCCAGATACGCTCTGTTATGTGAAGTGTCGCTCATCTTCTCATTCTCCTTTGTACCTTGTGTATAACTCTAAAAATTCTTCTAAACTTATTTCCAAGTCTTCTCTGATTATTTTACGCAAAAGCCCTTTGGGTACGTCCTTGTTTCCATGCACAGGAACAGTGGTTACCCTTCCATCTTCTGATCTCAACCTTACATGAGAACCTTTTGTCCTGGTAACCCTAAAGCCCATGGATTCCAAAAACTTTACAAGTTCTCTGCCTTTGATTACGGGAAGTTTAGACATTCTGTGCTACTTCCAGTTCTCTAAATCCTACGTACTTATTAAGCTCCTCGACTTTTGTCTCATCGAGGCACATCTCTATGACTTCCCTTATATTTTCCAGTGCCTCATCTATAGTTTCGCCGTAAGAATGACAACCCCTAAACAGCGGGCAACTTACTATGTAATACTCATCTTCGTCCATCTCAATGACTATGGGCAGATGTAATTTTTCCATTTTTAATACCTCCAATTGGATATATATGTCTCATATATTAAAGACATTTCGCCTAACTTAGGTATATCCGACATTAACGTCGTATATACACCCAAATTGGTATTATATCGGAAACTTACGTCGTATATACCACCCTTTAGCGGACTTCTAATCTTCATATCCTTCAACCACCACTTCAATATACAACTTTGTCATTATTAAATCTAACACTCAAACCACCCCCCCACTCACTTCTTGCCCTCCAATACCTTCTCCCACTTGCCTGCAACGTCACACGCTTTCCTCACGTTCAAACACGCAAACCAGACCCAGATTACCGCATATATCTATCTTCCACACTCGCCATCCCTCTTCCGCATACCGGTTCAAAGTCGCTTCAATCTTAGCTTTATCTATTTGTCGCGCACCCTCTTCGCCTTCTATGGGCAAAAACTCCACTTTGTAGCTATACCGTTTCATCTTTTTCCACCTTACCTTTAGTCACAGTTTTTTCTTTCTTTTTCTTCGCTTTCAACTTCAATTTACGTTTGTAATAAGTTAATGGGTGCGCAACTTTATCGCAAATATCATCCGTGCCGGTACAATTACCATACGTCCGCATAGTCGCACAGGACGGTGCTGTATAACGAATTCCCGTCTTGTCACCGCCAATATGCTCCACCTGATACCGCGTCCGTTCTTCATCAAAATCCGGCGAATTCTTGTATATCGCTATTATCTCGTCCTCTGTTAGACCGATATTCGACAAGAAAGAAGTAACCGCGAATCTTGCACCATGAGTGACATTCACGCCCTCTTTTAAATTGCCCAGAATGGTTTTTATACACGGTGGGAAGCTCTCCGGATCCTTCGCTAACGACTCGAAACCGACATCCCCGAGCTTCTTACGGTTCTCTTCCAACTCGCGTTTTATATCGCCCATGTAGCCGTCTATCGCCGTGCATATGTCCTTGGGCACTTTCAACGGCAGGTCTTGTTTTATACGGTCATACATAGCTTCCTGAACTACACGACCAAATTCGGCCTTAGTTAGTTTTACCTTGCCACGTTCCAGCCCCCGGTTTACCAGTCGCCACTGTTTATCCCGTATATTCGTGGTGAACCGTAAATAATCAGAGAAAGCAATCAGAACCTGGTCTTCATGCGGAGAGAACTCCATTTGTATGTCAAACTCTTCGGACATCTCGTATATAATATCCAGACTGGCATCCCCTGCTAACCGCTCGTGTGCCGCTTTTGCTTCGGAGAGCGCATATCTACGAATAAGATAACCGTCACCGATACAAGATACGAGAATACGAGCAAACGGATACGAGGATAGTTCCATATCTGCCTGAGCAGGGCTAATTATTGCCGGCTTTCGGATTGTTGCGTCTTTTATCGCTTCTATTACCCGTGCTTTGCCTCTTAGCCTTGCCCGTTCGAACGAAGCGGCGCTTATCAAATCGTCAAGCGTAATTCCGGCGGTATCTACATATTCCGATGCCGCAGCCAGAAACGGGTATAGGCATAAATGCCCGGGGTCTGTATGCCATTCGGTCATGATATTTTGTCTTTTGCTGGATGTATGAATTTTGTTCAGCTAATTACTTTGAAAACTGTCTTTTTTGTAATGAATCAATAAAACTCCCGGGTTTACGTCCTCGAAACGTAATTTGCCAACCCTTTGGTTTCTTACTACCCGGACGGATAAAAACTTTTGGGACCAGTCACGATTTGGGGCACGGAAATTTTATCCAAAATGTCCAGTAACACTGGTGAAGCCATCAGTAGATTATCTGGACTAC
>JAYEOC010000031.1:0-4423 GCA_034722635.1 Methanobacteriota archaeon | reverse complement strand
TACGCAGATTTACGCAGAAAATCAACTGCCTTACGTTTAACTTCTGGTTTAGTGCCAAAATTCAGTTCTATCATCATTGCATTCTCATAAACCTTTTCCAGAAAACCATAACCCTGTTTATTATAAACTCGATAGAAGATTCTAATAAACTCCGCCGTCAATTCCGTATATTAAAAATCCTGATTATCTGCGTTCATCTGCGTCCCGCTTATCAATTTTTATTCTTTCCTGCTCTATTTCCAAATTCGCCACGGCTTTTCAGCCGTTTCATTAAAATAGAAAAATAATAATGTTAGTATAAAAGGGAAAAATGTGCAAGTAGTAACAGATACAAAAAGGATGATGTCGCTGTTTGCTATTACTCCAAGCGTATATCCATGTAACATTCCTACTAGCATAAAGGCAGACATAAAAATCGCTAATGGTATAGATCTGGTTATTATTTTAGTGCCTAAATTTGTATTCCCTGTTGCCTCTATATTTTTATGATTGCTTTTCTTATTCACTTCATCACCTGACTAATACTTTAGTCCATATTTATCTATCTATTAAAAAGCCAGCACATATCGTGTGGGTTAGAGTTCGAGGATGGATAAGATTTATTTTTGCAGTAGTGTCAACGGAGGAACACGAGGTTAATCGGGAACACCTATTCATGCTGTCCACAAATCCAACAACCCTTAGGCAATCCCTGGATGAAAATGCAATGTACAATATTATATAATACATATGTATAGGTACATGTGTATATTCTATGTCATAGGGCAAAGACGCAGAGGACGATAAAGTTTATCGTACGATACTAATAATAGCGGAATATGCAACATTGAGGTAGGATATGCAAAAGAAGTTATCCGTAACTGGTGGAGGGATGTGTGAGAATGGGAATAGATAATTTGTTCAAGCAGGATGTAGGTAATGTGGAAAAACTGAGAGGAAGAAAGGATGTTTTAGGCTTAATCAAGGTATTACAATCTAAGAGTGACCCAGAGGTTCGCATAAAAGCAGAAAAAGCTCTTGGAGAATTAGGCGCAGAAATAGCGGTAGAACCACTCGTTCTGGCTATAAAGGATGACAATTGGCGTGTTCAATCAGAAGCAGTAAGGGCTCTTGGAAAGATAAAAGGTGCAATGGCTGTAGAACCACTCATTCAGATTCTGAAGGATGAAGATAGCGATTTACGAATGCGTGCGGTAGCGGCACTTGGAAATATAGGAGAACCGGCAGTAGAACCACTCATTCAGATTCTGAATGATGAAGATGGCGATTTACGAATGCGTGCGGCAGCAGCTCTTGACGAACTAGATTGGAAGCCGGGAGATGATACAGAAAAGTCTCACTACTTAATTGCAAAGAAAGAGTGGGACGAATTGGCAATATCAGGAGAACCGGCAGTAGAACCACTCATTCAGGCTCTGAAAGATGAAAGTTGGGAAGTTCGCAGGGGCGCAGCAGCAGCTCTTGGTGAGACCGGAGATGCAAGAGCGGTAGAGCCACTCATTCAGGCCCTGAAAGATGAGTACTGGAATGTTAATAGTATAGCAGAAAAAGCTCTTGGTAAGATAGGCGAACCCGCGGTAGAGCCACTCATTCTGGCTTTGAATGACGAAAGTGGGGTAGTTCGTGGAGGCGCAGTACGGATTCTTGGAGAGATAGGGGATGCAAGAGCGGTAGAACCCCTCACTCAAGCTTTGAACAGTCAAGTCACCACTAAGCAAGAAGTGAAAGCAGCCTTAGAAAAGATCGAGAAGCGAGAGTAGCTTTAGTGTGTAAGCATAAAATACTTCCTTTTCACACTGAGGTAAGTAATAAGAACTCCAAGAAAGAAACCAAGGGGTGTGAATAAGAAAGAAAAGGAGCAACCTGCTATACTACCCCCTAACCTGTTACCTAACGCAAAACCTCCGAATAAGCCGATGATTGTGAGCGCAGAAATAAGAATAGTGTAGGGAAGGGCAACAAAAAAAATATTGCCCTTAATCCCCTTTTTTAGCTTTACCCGCTTCTCTTTTATATTCACCGTTTTTGCATTTAGTACGCTGTTATATCTTCGTCCAGAGCATGAACGCGATTAAAAGCCCGTAAATAGCTATCGCTTCTGCCAGTGCGACAAAGATCAGCACACGACCAAACGTTTCAGGCTTCTCCGCCGTAGCACCCGCAGCCGCAACTCCTGTAGTAGATATAGCCCAGCCAGCAGCCAGCGCCGAACCTGCCATGGCAATGCTCGCTGCCAGTGCTATCCATGCGCTATCGGTAGTTCCACTCACAGACTCTGCTGCCACATCGTCCGCCGCAGCCGCAACTCCTACTCCTACTCCTGCGACAAGCAAGAGCATACAAAGCGTAAATGCAAATGCGTATTTCATCTTCATAGTCTTCTCTTTCACCTCTCTATATTTATTGTTTCTTTATGTTTATACTGAATGGAGATTACGTTAGTGGGATATATAAAAGTAAGTGTTTTTTCCCCATCTAGTTACATGTGTCCATAGGCGAAGTCATTCCTTTTACTTGAGTTCTGGTAATTGTTCCTCTTAGTGTACTCCCCTTCGCTACGTTATCCTGCGCGTTGCCGCCCCTTCTTCCATCGCTTCGTCAGTAACTTCTCGAACTCAATTATGAAGAATATCGGGAGTGAGACCAGAATCATCGGTATCCACCATTCGGCAGGCAAAGGTGCCGTTCTAAAAGGGTTAATGCCGATAGTAGGTAGTGCATAGATGATTGCGAGTTGCAGCCCGAGCGTTACTGCAGCACCTATGAGCACCCACTTATTTGAGAACGGGCTGAATCGGAATGCCGATTCGGTTATTGACCGCGCGGTGAATAGATAGCAGATATGAACTAGCATAACCGTGGTGAACGCAGCGGTTTGCGCCTTGGTAATCAGGTCCTCGTCCACTACAGAGCCAGAAAAGGCGGGCATACCATAGTAGTAATATATTATGAACCCTGCGAGTGCCATTACCAGCGATACTATACCCACTTTCTTGACGAATGGGCTATCGGTTATCTTCTCTCCCGGGTCGCGAGGTGGTCGTTCTAGTAACCCCTTTTCCTTCGGCTCTTTAATAAGTGGCAGTGCGAGGGCTACGGCATCAATCAAATTAATCCACAAGATTTGCACCGGCTCGATTGGGAGGCGACCCCCATAGTGTGGATTGAATAGGTATATAAACGGTGCCAGCAGTAGCGCACCCAGTATCAATAATGACTGTCCACCATTCGTGGGAAGCGTGTAAAGAATGACCTTACGGATGTTCTCGAAGACATGTCGCCCTTCCTCCACCGCAGACACGATGCTTGCGAAGTTATCATCTGTTAATATCATATCCGCGGCTTCTTTGCTCACTTCTGTCCCCGTTATCCCCATTGCGATACCAATGTCCGCAGCCTTTAACGCAGGTGCATCGTTAACACCATCACCAGTAACCGCGATGATATTACCCCGTCTCTGCAACTGTTTGGTTACCCTGAACTTATGTTCCGGGGCAACGCGGGCAAACACCGAAACTGTATCCACAATCTCATACAACTCATCATCGCTCATTCGTGACAACTCTTCGCCAGTCAACACGCTATCTTCTCCAATGTCCAACCGTCGTGCTATTGCTTTCGCAGTCTGTGCATGGTCACCCGTGATCATCACCACCCGGATTCCCGCATGTCTGCATTTCTGAACCGCATCTATCACTTCTTCCCGTGGCGGGTCCATCATGCCCTGAAGTCCGAGGAACGTCAGCCCATCCAAATCTGCCGGTTTTAGTGTATTTTGCGTGTGTGGCACGAGCTTATACGCCATACCCAAAACCCTTAACGCTTCTCCCGCCATACTATCTGCCTCGGCATGGAGTTCTTCGCGGTGCAGCGACACGATAGTTCCGTTTACTAACTGGTCCTGACACATCTTGAGAACACGTTCAGGCGAGCCCTTCACATAGATTACATGCTCATTCTCACCTGCGCCTTCGTGTAGAGTCGCCATATACTGCTGCTCGGCAATAAACGGTATCTCATCTAATTTCGTGCTGTGAGAAGAAATCCCGGCTTTGCGTGCTGATACAACCAGAGCGCCTTCCGTTGGGTCGCCCAGGATATTGTACTCGTGGTTATTCTCAACGAGACTGGCGTTATTGCACATATAACCCGTTTTTAACGTTTCTATCAGCTCGTCACCTTCTTCTCCGGGATTAATAGTGTTATTACCGCTAACGAACTCGCCGGCCGGTGCATATCCGACACCACTCACTTGATATTCCTTTCCACCACTGTATATCCGCGCTACCGTCATTTGATTCTTGGTGAGCGTCCCTGTTTTATCTGTGCATATAACCGTAGTGCAGCCAAGCGTTTCAGCCGCGGGCAGTCGCTTTATAAGCGCATTCCTGCGCGCCATCGCGGTAACACCTAAGGCTAAGGT
>JAYEOC010000030.1:0-4545 GCA_034722635.1 Methanobacteriota archaeon | reverse complement strand
ATACCCGCAATCGTGCCCACCGTAAAGACTTTTCCGTGTATCTTACCGATTTTATCAGGCGTCAGCCCGAATTTCGCGAAGATATAAGTAAGCGAGAAGTTACCCAGTGTGGCAATTACCTCCGGGTCAATGATACCCATCTGAGCATCTAAATACGGGGTACATGCTTTTATCTCCGCAGCAGCGGGATTCCTATTTCCCGGTGGCCGGCATTTCAATATATTGGTTATGTACACTTCGGCTCTTTTCCGCCCTATCGATTCCAGTAACTCATCGAGTATCTTACCCGCTTTACCCACGAATGGTATGCCGTTTAAATCTTCATAGTAACCCGGTGCTTCGCCTATCAACATTATCTTCGCGGATAGCGAGCCTGCACCCACCACCGCTTTTTTCCGCGTCTTCCCGAGCTCGCAAAGCTGGCATTCGTGTATCTCTTCTTCCAGTCTTATAATCTCAGCCTCATCCTCTGTCATCGCATAGAACACTCCTTAAAGCAGTGCTAACCTCTCTCGTTAAAATCCAAATCACGTTTTCAACAGTTCCCACCGAATCGCTTTTCCCGACACACCTACCCCCTCAACTCATTCATCCGTCTCACCGCACGCGCCACATGCTCTCCCGCACCAATCTCCCACCGGTTCCACAACGCACCGTCTATATTCCTAATACCATCCAGAGAGACCTCTCTCGCCTCTTCTAAAGTATCACCGATACCCACGGTGCAAACGGTCCTCGAACCAAGCGCATAAGTATAACCATCTGCCCTTAACTCCATAGACCCCGGATAAATCCTCAAATCCGCGCCATATTTCTGCTGCAATGCGTGAGCACCACTCAAATCCACCCGTCGGTCACCGCTATATTTAGTCCTGTAACCGCCATAGTCCATAGGCACGGCATACGTTACGACCGTTGCCTTCTTTTCACACTCGACATTTGAAAGGTTACCGTCTAGCATCCTGAAACAGACATCCACAAAATCGCTCTTCAGCACCGGCAGTATGTTAAGTATTTCTGGGTCGCCCGGTCGGCTGTTTATCTCCAGTATCTTTGCACCTTCGCCCGTGTGCATGAATGCTATATAGAGCGGCACACCCCTCAGCCCTTCATTGCTTCCGTCACCACGAAGTCGGCGGAATAGCGTCTGAGCCAACTTCTCTTCCTCTTCTCTATCTTTCTTGTTCATAAACGGTAGCCAATCAACTTCCGTTTTGTAAGACCCCATACCACCTGTATTTTGCCCCGAATCGGAATCGAAAGCGCGTTTGTAGTCCCGCGTGTCGGGAAGCGGTACGAGCCGTTTACCATCACAAAACGCCTGGAAACTCGATTCCTCTCCTATTACCTTCTCCTCTATCAGCACATCGGTACTCTCAAATACAGACATGAAATGCTCAAATAAAAGCGCTCTACTCGTGAAGTGGTCACCCCAGACACCGACACCCTTACCCGCCGCGGGCGTATCCGGCTTAACCGCTACTTCATCACCAATTTCATCTAAGAATTGCCATACTGCTCTCTTCACTTCGCTTACACTTGCATATTCCGCCCGTGGAAACACTTTGAATTTTGGGTTCGCATCCGCACAACATTCATCCAGCAGAATTCGCTGCGCAACTTTACTCTCTTCTATCGCATAGCTTTTCGTGGGGCATATCATCGCCACACCGGTCTCACGTTCGATAACGTCCCTAACACCCCCGATTATCGGTTGCTCAGGACCACAGATCCCGAAATCTATCTCGGCTTTATTCGCGTTGACGAAGTCGCATATCTTTGCAATATCCAGATCGGGAATTACCACGTGCTTCGCGGCATGCTTCACGTTAAAAGGATTACGCTGTTTGTCCGCAACGTAAAAACGCACTTTATATTCTTCGCTTCGGTTCAGTGCATCTATCATCGCAGCCGCTCTCGACCCATAAGAGATGACCAATATCCCTACCTTTTCTTCTCGCATGTTATCTTTATAAGTTGCCAAAAGTATAGATTTTAAGTGAAATGCGTATCAATCAAAAACAAGGTGATATAATAACATGAGTGGAAGTGGCGAAATCCCACCGATGTTGCAAAGTCAACTTGCGCAGCTCCAGCAGCTAAAAGCGCAGTTGGAAGCAGTGGTAAGGCAGAAGATGCAGGTAGAGGCACTACTGAAGGACTCAGAAAGTGCATTAACGGAGTTAGGGAAACTAGATGAAAATTCCGTTGTCTATCAGAATGTCGGAGAATTGATGATAAAGGTGGGTAAGGAAGAAGTGAAAGGCGATCTGTCAGAGAAGAAAGAGACTTACGATTTGAGGTTGAAGACATTGGAGAGGCAGGAAGAGCGAGTACAGAAGAAATATCAGCAGTTACAGCAGCAGTTGCGAGAAGCTTTAGGCGCGGGTCAACAGACGATGGGTGCATGAGATGACCTAGTGAAGTTGTTATTCAGATCGTAGTATTAACTACAGCAGAAACACAAAAACGTTATCGTGCCCTTTAGTATTACATGACAAAAGAGTTGGAAGAGTAATGGCATCAAAGATGAATGTACCGTTAACGGAAGTAAGGGAAGATGTATGGGAAGTGCCGCAATCGTATAAGGACTATATGAGGGTACCGGCACGGCTATACGCATCGGAAGGGTTATTAGCAAAGATACAGGGCGATCTAACGCTGACACAGACAATCAATGTCGCTTCGCTCCCGGGAATAGAGAAATACTCGTTGGTTATGCCCGATGGACATCAGGGCTATGGCTTCCCTATTGGCGGCGTTGCGGCTACGGATTTTGTGGACGGTGTCATTTCGCCTGGCGGTGTTGGTTACGACATAAACTGTGGTGTTCGGCTTATTCAGACAAATCTACGTGAAGCGGATGTACGACCTCATCTGCCAGACCTATTAGACCGTTTATTTGAGTATATCCCCGCAGGGCTTGGGCTCTCAGGCAAAGTAACGTTGTCCAACCGCCAGTTAGATGAGGTGCTCATGGGTGGCACGGAATGGTGCGTTGAGAACGGTTATGGCTGGGAGGAAGATATAGAACGTACGGAAGAGGGCGGCAGATTAAAAGCGGCAAATACTGAGAAGATAGACGATAAGTCAAAGAAACGGGGTGCGCCACAGCTCGGGACGCTCGGCTCGGGGAACCACTTTTTGGAGATACAGGTGGTAGATGAGATTTTTGATGAACAGCTTGCGAATGCGTTTGGGATTGAAGAGAACGGTCAAGTGACTATTTTAGTTCATACCGGTGGTAGAGGCTTCTCGCATGGCGTTTGCGCATACTACTTGAGGACTTTTGAACGCGAGATGAATAAAGATGCAACGTTATCCCGGATTCTCGATTTAGAGCGTGAATTGGCTTGCGCGTATTTGAGCAGCGATACGGGTATGGACTATTTTGGGGCGATGTGCGCGTGTGCGAATTACGCATTTGCAAACCGGCAGCTTGCGACACACTGGATAAGGACAGTATTTGCGGATGTGCTTCAACGTAGCGCGGAGGATATGGGGATAAGTCAGGTGTATGACATCGCACATAACATCGCGAAGGAGGAGGAACATGTGGTGGACGGCAAGAAGAAGAAATTGTGTGTACACCGGAAAGGCGCAACGCGAGCGTTTCCGGCTGGTGATGAACGGTTACCCGAGATTTATAGAAGCACAGGTCAGCCGGTGTTGATTCCCGGTTCGATGGGTACACGCAGTTTTTTAGCCGTGGGTACCGAAGTGGCGAAGGAAGAAACTTTTGGTAGCTGCGCTCATGGCTCTGGCAGGGAGATGAGCAGGACTGCAGCAATGCGGAAGTACCGGGGTGGCGAAGTAAGAGACGAGCTGGCTAAGCGAGGCATATTGGTAAAAGCGCGAGAACGCAGCAAGCGGGATGTGCGACGAAAGAAAGGCATTCAGTTTGATAAGTATGGCGAGCTGGCAGAGGAAGTTTCCGCGGCGTATAAAGACCCGGAGGTTGTGGTTCAGAGTTGTGAAGTATCCGGCATAGCGCGGAAAGTAGCTGCGTTCCGGGCTATTGGAGTTATAAAAGGGTGATTAAAAGTTCGTACTTCTAAATGGCAATATGTTGTTGTGCAGTATCAAACCAACATTAAGAACTATATCCTTGATTAGATAATACTGATTACAAGCGTTTCATGCGACTAACAATAAGCGGTCTTCCGGGCAGTGGTACAACAACGGTTGCGAAGTTACTGTCAAAGGAGTTGTCACTGGAACTAATTTCCGCGGGTGCGGTATTTCGTCAAATGGCAGCGGAAAAGAATTTGCCGTTGGAGCAGTTCAGCGGGATGGCCGAGGCTAATTGTGATTTTGATAGGGTGATAGATGAGCGGCAGCGAGAAGAAGCTATGAAAAGTGAGAATGCCATAGTAGAAGGTAGATTGTCTGGATTCATTGTCCCGGATGCAGATTTGAAGATATGGTTGAAAGCGCCAGTGGAAATAAGAGCAAAGCGAATTACCGTACGTGAGAAAATAACGTATGACGAGGCACTTCACGCAATGAAAAGTAGAGAACGGTCTGAATATAAGCGCTACAAGC
>JAYEOC010000029.1:0-4638 GCA_034722635.1 Methanobacteriota archaeon | reverse complement strand
CCCGGCTCGACACCACTCAAATCCAGTGTCTCTATAATAATCACATCATTCCCGGTCAGCACTTTATGAACCGGATGTTCTTCGGTATCAAACGCTTCAATAGACAGATAATCTATACCCACCACCTTAACACCGGCCTTTACCAGTAACTCCGCAGCCGAATATTCAAGTGACACATATTCCGGGCTAAACGGTTCCGACTTCAAAAGTGCCGAATTCCTCGTCTTAAACAGGATCCGCGTATACCGGCTCAAGTCAACTTTTTGTAGTTCGTCCGCGGAAATCGTATCGGCATTCACCTGCACAACCAGCGCCTCACCAATTAAATCATACAGGCTCAGGGCATCCACCGTTTTACCGTCCGCCGAAAAGTGAAATGGCGCGTCAATATGCGTACCTGTATGAGAACTACCCGAGAAACGAGAAAGGTTATACCCGTCCCCGTCCCCGATAGAGGCTGTTTTCGTCAGCTCGACATCCGGGTCATCTATCCATTTCAGCATTCCCGGATAAATAGAAACTGACAGGTCATATATTCTTCGTTCTTCCATACCTCTTTTTTTCTCTCTCTGTGTCGTTTGTTCCTACAAATCACAATAGTCCCGTCCCGGAAAAATAGTTTTGCGATCCTTCCTATACCTCTACTGCACACCGTCCAAAATCGCGGCTAATTTCCGATCAGCATTCCGCTTCTTCAACTTCGCGAGCTTCACTATCTGCTTCTTATCTACTTCTGCACTCACGAACTCAGCAGCATCCAGCAGCTTCTTACCTGCTTTCGACCGCACAATCACCGTGGAACAGTCGTCAGGACTGCCGACCGAGCCGATAGATATGTCCGCTAACTGAGATACGAAATCGCCACAATAAGGGCAGCCCTCGCGCACTATCGCCTCCATGTCCCGGACGTCACAAGAATAATCCTTACCGCCAGCCGTAACGATGTACTTACCCTTGCTTATCTGTGTCTTATCCGCTTTATCCAGCTCAACGTCAAACCTACTGCTCATATCTGCCTTTAAACCGTCATAATCGAAACTTTCAAGGCAAAATAGTCCCACTAAAGTTAGTTCAATACCCGGATACTCGCGTTCCAAATCCCGCTGCTGCTGTAACTTCCTCACCGCTTTTACTTCACACGGCGTTCCAACAACCGCAATTCGCCTCTTGCCGGCCTTTAACGCAGCTTCCAGCTTTGACATCATGGGCACACGCAGATATTTCGTGCCTCGCGCACTCAAGATCCCCTGCTCATCCTCAACTACAACCGCCTCTGCATTGTAACCCTCAACGCGACGTACAACAAGCGCAGCATCAAACAGATTCTTTTTCATGCCTGACATTAGTAAAGCAGTAACCATTCCACCGTCCTGACCACCCGTTGCCGCCTTACCCGCAACCAAATAGCTAAAAACGCCCAAATTGTCGTCTCGCTCACCCTCTAAGAACTTACCCTCCATCTCTTGTATATCCTCTGCTGTCGTTGGATATATGTTCTTCTCCAGTCGGATTGCGTCCGTGGGACAAACGAGTGCACACGTGCCACAACTTATACAATCATCAGAAAGCTCATTGTATGGTGCTCCCACCTCACGCTCCACGCCTCGACTTATCACGTTTATTGCTGATACACCTACTAACTCCTCACAAACTCGTGTGCATAACCCGCAAAGGATGCAGTGCTCATCTTCTATCTGGAATCGCGGCTTTGACACGCCATATTTGCTTGCCAGATCTTGTATCCGCCCCTCGTCCGGACATCTCGCCAGCAACAATTCCAATAGCAGCTTTCGTATTCCGGTAATATCCGGTGTGTTCGTTCGTACTACCAGTCCGTCTTCTACGGGATAATTACACGCAGTAACAACTTTCGTTCTGCCGCGTTTCTCGATTTCCACTGAGCATAGCCTGCACGCGCCAAAAGGTTCTAACGCCGGGTGATAGCATAAAGTGGGTATGTCAATGCCAATGCTCCTTGCGGCATCCAATAACGTATTCCCCGCTTCTATTTCCACGGTTTTACCGTCTATTTCTAATTTCATGCTCTTCGCTCACCTTTACCCTTTCCTCGTGCTATTTTTCGCTTCGCTTCTGGTATTGGTGCCGGCACGGGCGTACCCGATATTTTTATCACTGCTCCAGTCTTGGACGGGCAAACATCGTAGCAGATACCGCATTTTATACATTTTGATTGGTCTATCACATGTATCATCTTCTTCTCGCCGTCTATCGCATCCTCGGGACAATTCTTTGAACAAAGCAGACAGGCGGTGCACTTCTCAGGCACTATATAATAAGAAATCAAGGCTTTGCAAACCAGTGCCGGGCATCTTTTATCCTTGATATGCGCCTCGTATTCGTCTCTGAAGTATTTTATGGTGCTCAAGGCAGGATTCGCGGCTGTCGTGCCTAATGCGCACAGCGATGCTTCCTTCATCACAGCCCCTATCTCTTCAAGCATTGCAATGTCGCCTTCTTTGCCTTTACCGGCAACTATGCCTTCCAGTATTTCACGCATACGTTTTAAACCCTCTCGACAGGGCACGCACTTACCACATGACTCTTCACACAGGAAATCCACGAAATAACGTGCGAAATCCACGATACATGTGTTCTCGTCCATCACGATCATCCCGCCCGAGCCCATCATTGAACCTAACTGCGTGAGTTCATCGAAATCCACCGGTGAATCGAGATATTGCTCTGGAATTATTCCGCCGGATGGACCGCCTGTTTGTACTCCTTTGAATCGCTTACCGCTCCGGATTCCACCGCCTATTTTATATATTATGTCTCTCAGCGTGGTTCCCATGGGGACTTCCACTAAGCCTGTATTTTTTACTTCGCCAACAAGCGAGAATATCTTTGTGCCCTTGCTGCCCTCGGTCCCAATCGAGCTGAACCACTCGGCACCTTTATCGAATATTAGTGGCACAATTGCATACGTCTCTACATTATTCAAATTGCTTGGTTTATCCCAGACGCCGCTTTCCGAGGTGTGGATGTATTTAGGTCTTGGCTCGCCCACTTTGCCTTCTATCGCATTCATCAACGCACTGGATTCACCCGATACAAAAGCGCCTGCACCCCTGTGCACCTTCACATCGAACTCGAATCCCGAGCCAAGTATGTCCTCACCGAGGAAGCCATATTCCTTTGCCTGCTCGAGCGCAATCGCAAGATTACTCACTGCCAGAGGATACTCTTGACGCACGTAAACGAACCCATGAGGAGAACCGATAGCATATGCCGCGATAGCTAAACCCTCGATAACCCTGTGCGGGTTGCCTTCCATGATTGACCGATCCATATATGCACCAGGATCGCCTTCATCACAGTTGACAATCACATATTTGGGTTCTCCAGCAGCATCCCTGGTGGATTCCCATTTCCAACCTGCAGGAAAACCTCCGCCACCACGCCCCCTCAAATTCGCACGTTTCACTTCTTCCAGCACCTCTTCCGGCGTCATCTCGTTCAATACCGTGGCTAATGCCCGATACCCACCAAGTGCGATATAATCATCTATGTTTGTCGGGTCAACCCAGAGGTTACCGCTAAAAACAAGCCGGGTTTGATATTTGTAGAACGGAATATCCTGTTCATGGACTATTCGTTCGTCAGTCTCGGAATCTAAGTAAAGCAACCGGTCAATAATTTGTTTCTCTTTTATTGTCTTTTCGATAATTTCTGGTACGTCTTCGGGCGTTACGTTGAGATAACAGATCTCTTCGGGATAAATAATGATGATAGGTCCTCGCTCACAAAAACCATGACAACCCGTCCGCCGGACGCCAACCTCTTCCGTTAAACCTTGCTTCTCCAACTCTTCCTGAATCGCCGCGGCAACTACATCACTACCCGTAGCATGACATGCCGTTCCGGAACAGAGTGTGATGTAGGGTTTATTCAAGTCCCGGAGTCCTATAATAGTTTTTCTCAGCGCCTTCAAGTCAGCTTTTGTTCTTATTCTTGGCATTTCTTATCTCCTTTATTCATACAGTCCTAGAATACTTTCCACCATTGCCGGCGTAATCTTGCCGTGATAAGTCCCATCTACCAATATCACAGGCCCCATTGCGCAACAACCGAGACAATTTACTCGCTTCAAGGTAAACCGCATGTCGGGCGTTGTTTCACTTTCCTTTATCTTCAGGTTCTCTTCTATCCGGTCCAGTATCTTCGGCGCACCACGTACCTGACATGCCGTACCCAGACAAACATGGATTATGTGGCGACCGACCGGCTTCAAACTCATCGCTTTATAAAAACTCGCTATTCGGTATATCTGACTTTTCGGTATCCGCATCTGCTCGCTTATTCGCGCTATCGCTTCCGGGGAGATCCAGTTAAATTCGTTTTGTATGTCAAGCAACAACTGAATTAAAACCCCTTCTTCGCCTTTATATCTATCTATTATCTCATCCACTCGCTTCAGGTTTATTTCTGCCATTTACACGCTCCTAACCTTTTTTAGTCTTTTGCTACCAGGCAAACACTCCTTCTTGCTCAAAATAAGCGTTAAAATACTGTAATAGTGCAATCAGCATTAAACCAACTGGAATGAGGTTAGAAAAAGTAAAAAGCGTATTTCTTTTCATCTCCTTTATCCGTTTCCTTTGTTCATCTTAAGAGTCA
>JAYEOC010000028.1:0-4644 GCA_034722635.1 Methanobacteriota archaeon | reverse complement strand
TAAAGGAGAAGATCGGTGTGGTTTGAATTTCACGGTAGAACGAATTAGAATTCAAGTACTTGAGTACTGTTCTTTTCTACTCTATGCACAAAAGCTCGTTTATAATTCAAATCCTTATTCTTAGACTTTCATAACTGGCAGCGGAAGCGCATCTGCCACTTTTACACTTAATGCCAATATTGCGAATTCAAGTGCATCTAATTAAGTTTGCGATACAGTAAAAATCACGGTACACCGATTTTAGCACCCACAGGGCATTAAAAGTTAACTCACGCTATTACTACCGCTACACAAGATTAGCTTTATACGCCTCTAACGTCCGTTCTATATCCGATTCCGAATGCGCGAAACTAACAAAATTCGTCTCAAACTGCGAAGGCGGTAAGAACACACCCGCGGAAAGCATCCGCTGGAAAAAGCCCAAATATCCGACTTTATCGCAACTCAAAGCATCAGCATAGTTCTTTACTTTCGCACCGCCGGGACTGAAGAACACCTTAAACATCGAGCCCACACCTGAGACATAGCCCTCGAATCCAGAATCACGTATCATATCGCGTAATACCGCCCGCATCCTGTCACCAGCTTCGTTTAGCTTTTCGGGTACTCCTTCACGCTCCAATATCTCTATCATCTTGCTACCCGCAGTAACAGAAACGGGATTACCGCTAAAAGTACCTGCTTGATACACACCACCGGAAGGAGCCACAAGCTCCATAATCGCCTTTTTACCGCCAAACATGCCAATAGGGAACCCGCCACCGACTATCTTACCCAAGATAGTTAAATCCGGAGTGACACCGTAAAAATCCTGTGCACCGCCCAAAGCGAGCCGGAACCCTGTAATTACCTCATCAAAGATGAGCAAAACATCTTGTTCAGTTGTTATTCGCCGCACTTCGTTCAAATAGTCATCTTCCGGCGCTATTGGTCCCACATTACCCATAACAGGCTCTATTATAACCGCCGCGACCTCACCGTGATTCTTCTCCAGCACATCATTAAGTAGCCCAGAATCATTAAACGGAACTTGAAGCGTATTTCGTACTAAATCCTTCGGCACGCCCTGCGAATCAGGAATGCCCAGTGTGGTGGCACCCGAACCTGCTTTTACCAGAACGCCGTCATGAGCACCATGAAACCCACCTTCGATTTTTAGTATCTTGTTACGCTCCGTGAAACCTCTCGCAAGCCTTATCCCAGCCATCGTGGCTTCGCTGCCGGTATTAACAAACCGGACCATCTCAATCGAAGGATAATGCGTTATTATCTTCTTCGCAAGCACAATTTCCTTTTCATGTGGTGTACCGTATAGCCAGCCGCGTCCAAGCTGTTCGGTCACCGCGGCTTTCACTTCTTCGTTCGCGTGCCCGAGTACAAGTGGGCCATACGCTAAGCAGTAGTCAATGTAGTCCTTACCGTCAACGTCGTATATCCGCGAGCCTTTCGCACGACTGGTAAAGAACGGATACGGCTTATATGCACGAACCGGGCTGCTAACCCCACCGGGTATATACTTTGATGCAAGTTCGTGAAGTTCCCTGGAGTTCATCTCTTTTCGTTCATCTCCCTTTGTTCTGTTTTGTTTTGTGCTTATTTGTTAAATATGTCTATATTATATTTACTATTTCAGTCTTCGGATTTGACTATTAGTTCTATGCCTTTATCCGTTATATCGAACAACAGATAGTCAAGCGGTATTTTCGTGTTTCTTAGTTTTATGATGTCCATCACCCGTTCTCGCCTACTGGTGTAGGGGTTGTCACGTTTTTGCAGTCTAATCGCACCATAAACGGCATACAGCATAAGGTCATTACTAATCTTCGCTACTGCATCATCAGAGATGATGAGCGATGTGCAGCCCAGTCCACTTAATTGGTATATAAGTGGATCTAACTGTTTTCTTAGTTCATGTGGCGGGATTTCCATAGTGGCTACACCAATATTGTCTATAATAACGACATCTGGTCTTGCCCTCGTACCTTTGTGCGCGTGCGAAATTGGTAGCGCACATAACCTCCGTTCCTCGTAAATTTCTGCAACTATCCTCAGAAGATTTTGGTATTGTCTTTCTTCTAAGGGCGTAACTGTAGTTTCTACCCGTTCCATCCTTTGTTTTAAGATGTCTACGATCCGTAATAACCCTTTCTGCTCGTAATCCGCCAGGTCCCAGCCAAAACTCATCGCTTGGGCTTTTAGGTCTTCCGGTCGTTCTTCCATCGTTATGTACACACATGTAACACCGGCTTCGCAGCACGCAGTCAGAAATTGCAATCCAAAAATTGTCTTTCCCGCGCCCGACTCACCCGTGACGAGCATCGCCCGCCCTTTCGGATAACCCTGGATTAATGAGTCAAGTCCTTTTATCCCTGTTGAAATCCGTTCCATGTTCTTTAACCCTGTTCTGGATTCATAACTATATGCACTCTAATATAAACATTCCAATTATTTGTGTTATCTATTAAAATGTAGCATCGACATAAAAATGAAATTTGTTTCGATATAGTCAATCAGAAGATTATATATGAAGATCACACAGATATTCAAACCACCCCGATTTTCGCCTTTATATCCGCTATCTCTTGTTCTATATGCTCAAATCGTCGTTCCATATAAGATTTCAGATCTTCCCTCACACCTTTTATTTCTGCTATGGTTTCATCTTGCTTATCAAGCATCGAGTCTTGCTTATCAAGCATCGAATCTTGTTTATTCAGCATTGAGTCTTGCTTATCAAGCATCGAATCTTGTTTATTCAGCATCATTTTACCTATCGAAACTGACTCTTCACCAAGCTCTACGCTGCGTTCACTCAGTTCTATATTCCGGTATAGTAATCTCCCGGCGGTATCCAAACGTTCCCCGATTTCATCCTGCCACTTGCCTCTTCTTATCTCAAAGTATTCAAATTCGCCCTTGACCTCTTCAAACACTATTTCTACGTTTTCTACATCAATCGGGAATCGTTTTATCTGTATCAGTTCTATGAACCTGTCTATAATCTCCTCTTCGCCTTCGGCTACTATTCTGACATCATAAGGTCTGTGATTCTCCACGTAGCCGGTTAGCTTCAGCTTACGCGCTATCCGCTCTACATCGTCTCGGTAGCCGACCCTTTGCACTTCGCCCTCTACAGTCAAAATAACACGTTTCATTTCATCATTCTATTTGTATCGTAAACCATATATTTAAAACGTTCTATTGTTTCTATCCTTTAGGTAACATGGAAATTATACTTTTTGTCTCATCGCAATGTCCGCATTGTCCGGTAGCCGAACGGATAGTGAAAAAGGTGGTGCCAGATTATTATGACTATGGCCTGTCATTAAACACGATACGGCTAACAACAAAAGAAGGCAAGAAACGTTCTTTAGAGTATAAAGTTAGGGCAATACCAACCACATTGATACTTGATGATAATGGTAAAGTACTGAAGAGAATGGTTGGTGGCATGAGCGAAAATCATTTAAGAGCAGTCATAGAAAAACTGCTGGGTCTGAGAAAATCAGTTTTAAGCAGAATATTTGGCAGTAAAAACGAATCTAAATGAACAGTTGTAAGAAATGTTTGTGGCACTCGGAGTGATCGTCAGGATGGCAGCACAAACACATTAGTTTATAATAGGAGGAATCGCATTGCAAAATGAGAAGAGCTGGTATCAGCTACCTGCGGAACAAGTTTTTGAATCCTTAGAATCTAGCAGTTCCGGCATTACAACAAGCGAAGCAGAAGCAAGGCATGAACAATACGGCTATAACGAACTGAAGTTCAAGAAGCGAAGCACAATAATCCGGTTTCTTATGCAGTTTCACAGCCCCTTAATCTATGTCTTGATCGTTGCTGCCGTCATTACAGCCATTCTGGATCTGTGGATGGATGCCGCAGTTATTCTTGCTGTGGTCGTAGCCAATGCGATAATAGGATTCTTTCAGGAGGGCAAAGCGGAATCCTCGGTAGAAGCACTGGAAAAGATGATGACACCGGAGTGCACAGTGCTCCGGGCAGGCGAGAAACAGGTAATACCTGCACGTGAATTGGTTCCTGGTGACGTAGTATTATTGGACGAGGGCAACAGAGTGCCTGCCGATTTGCGGTTGTTCTATGCAAAGAACCTGAGCGCGGATGAAGCTGCGCTTACCGGAGAATCAGTCCCTGCGCGAAAGAATGAAGAACCTATCACGACACAGGACCTTTCACCTGCGGACCAGCACTGCATCGCGTTCAGCGGCACCTTCATCACTCAGGGTACGGGGCAGGGCGTTGTAATAGCAACCGGCGAACATACCGAGATAGGAAAAATAGCGGAACTTATGAAAGCGACACAAAAAATCACTACGCCACTAATGAAGAAGATTGCGGACTTCACACGGCTTTTGGTCATCGCAGTACTCACCATCGCGGCTATTAACTTCTTATTAGCTGTTTTATTGGGGTTCGATCTTGAATCTTCGTTCCTGGCTTCTGTCTCTTTAGCAGTCGCAGCAATACCCGAGGGTCTGCCTGCTATATTGACTGTGACCTTAGCCTTAGGTGTTACCGCGATGGCGCGCAGGAATGCGCTTATAAAGCGACTGCCCGCGGCTGAAACGCTTGGCTGCACTACGGTTATATGCACAGATAAAACAGGGACGCTCACCAAGAATC
>JAYEOC010000027.1:0-4661 GCA_034722635.1 Methanobacteriota archaeon | reverse complement strand
TGCTCCGTCAGAAGAATTCACAACTTCACCAGTTTCACATCAATGACACTCGGCACCCGCTTTATCTCGGCCATCGTATCCTCACTAACGCTGCTATCCACATTAAGCACCATAACCGCTTCACCACCTACTTTCTCACGGCCCACCTGCATCCCCGCTATGTTTATACCGCTGCCACCCAGAACAGTGCAAACGGGTCCTATCACCTTGGGTTTATCTAAGAACGAGCATATAAGCATATGGCCAGAAGGCGAAGCATCTACCCGGTAGCCATCTATTTGCACTATTCGCAAATCGTCTTTCCCGAACAATGTACCGGCGACGGTCTTCTTCTCTTCTTTTCCATCTCGCTGTGCGGTTATTGAAAGAGTGATCAACGAGGGGAAGTGTTCACTGTCTTCGGTCTTGCTTTCCGTAACTTTAATCCCGGATTTCTTCGCTATCGCTTCGGCATTAACATAATTCACGCCGTCTGTGAACCACGACAGGACGCTCTTCAGCATTGCCACGGTTATTATCCTTGTATCATCTCCTGCACCTGTCACCCCGATTTCGCCTTCATAAGAGACGTTAAAATGTTCCAGCCGGCTAGATTTCGGTATTAGCTGTGCACATAATCGCCCAAGCTTATCTGCCAGCACCAGATACGGATTTAAGGTGTCCATCAGCTCCTCTTCGACATATATCATATTCAAAGCATTCCGCACGGGTTCATTCTTCAATGCTGTTATTACCTCCTCGGCAATAGTGACTGCGGCTGCTTTCTGGGCTTCCTTCGTGGATGCACCAAGATGAGGCGTCATAATCACTTCGCCAAGTTCGAGCAGTTCACTCGTCTCGGGTGGTTCGTTTTCAAATACGTCCAGAGCAGCGCCAGCTACTTTGCCGCCCCGTATTGCAGCAGCCAACGCAGCCTCGTCTAATATACCACCACGTGCACAGTTTATCACTCGCACTCCTTCTTTCATCTGCGCGAACGCTTCTTTGTCTATTAAGTGATACGTGTCCTTTACAAGTGGCGTGTGCATCGTGATAAAGTCCGCTACCGAAATAACGTCCGTAAAGCTCGAAAGTGCAATCCCTAGCTCTCGTGCTTTATCCGGTGATATAAAAGGGTCATATGCAACTATTCGCATTCCAAGTCCCTTCGCCATCTTCGATACTTCATACCCCACTCGACCCAAACCTATTACGCCCAGAACCTTGCCGTTTACTTCTACACCCATGTACTTCTTCCGTTCCCATTTGCCCGACTTCATAGAGCCATTTGCAGCCGGTATATTACGTGAAATGCTGAGCAGCATCCCAATGGTGTGTTCCGCGGCCGAGATAGTATTAGCCGATGGTGCGTTTACCACCAGTATTCCTCTTTCCGTTGCGGTCTCCACGTCTATGTTATCCACACCCACTCCCGCTCGTCCTATCACTTTCAAGCGTGTACCGGCTTCTATTATCTCTTTTGTCGCTTTCGTGCCACTTCGCACTACTAAAGCATCATAGTCTGCAATTCGTGCCTTCAATTCATCATTGCTCAAATCCAACAAGACGTCCACATCCGCAAATTCACGCAGCTTAATTATACCCTCTTCTGAAAGGTTATCCGATACAAGCACCTTTTTCTTTGATTCCTCATTTTTTGTCATCTGAGCTCCTCCTTTTATAAGACCGATAGATACTCCTTCAATTCCCATTCCGTTATATTCACTCGATACCTATCCCATTCCACCTTCTTTGACGTGATGAAGTTCTCGAAAACATGGTCACCAAGAGCTTCCCGCACCAATTCGCTATTCTCAGTCAGCGCAATCGCCTCGATCAAACTTCCGGGCAGTACTGAAATCCCGTCCCTCGCCCGTTCATCCGCACTCATTATATATACATCCTTTTCCGTGGGTGGTGGCAACTCATACTGGTTCTTCATCCCGGCTAATCCCGCCGCGAGCATCACCGAGAAAGCTAAATATGGATTGCATGCCGGATCCGGGCTGCGGTATTCTACTCGTGTCGCTTTCTCTTTGCCTAGTTTATACATCGGCACCCGTACAAGCGTAGAACGGTTACGACGTGCCCATGTAATGTATGCTGGCGCTTCATAGCCCGGCACCAAACGTTTATACGAATTTATCCATTGATTGGTTATCGAAGTGATCTCAGGAGCGTGTCTTAACAATCCCGCGATATAGCCCTTTGCAAAATCAGAGATTTGATGTTCGGCATCTTGATCGAAGAACGCATTGCGATCGCCTTTAAATAGCGATTGATGCACGTGCATTCCAGAGCCATTCATACCGAAGATGGGTTTAGGCATGAACGAGGCATAACATCCTTGTTGCTGTGCGATCTCCTTTATCACGATTCGAGAGGTCATCACATTGTCTGCCATCGCAAGCGCATCTTTATAACGAAGGTCTATCTCGTGCTGAGAAGGTGCAACTTCGTGGTGGCTGGCTTCCACGGTTATTCCCATTGCCTCCTGCATTAAGACTGCATCGCGTCGTAAGTCGCTTCCCGCATCCAAAGTCGTTAAATCGAAGTAGCCGCCTTCATCCATTATCTCCGGTTTTTTATCGCTGTTAAAGTAAAAGTATTCCAGTTCGGGACCGACGTAGAACGTGTAGCCGTATTCTTCCTTCAACTTTGCCAGGTTCCGTTTCAAAATGTACCTTGGATCTCCCATGTAGGGTGTGCCATCCGGCACCAAAATATCACAGAACATTCGCGCAACTGCATCCTCCTTCGCTCTCCACGGAACAATCTTGAATGTCGCAGGGTCAGGTTTCGCGAGCATATCGCTCTCGTCAATCCGTGCAAATCCTTTTATCGAAGAGCCGTCAAATCCCATCCCTTCATCAAACGCAGCTTCTAATTCGCTAACTGAGATAGTAACGCACTTCAATCGCCCCAGGATGTCTGTGAACCAGAGTCCAACGAATTTTACACCTTGTTCGTTTACCGTTTCAAATACCTCTTCCTTTCCCTTTGCTTTTATTTCCATATCGTCTCGGACATCTATTATTTCATTCTTTATTTATAATTATGTGTTGTATCACGACCGATTGAAATGTGAGTAAAAGTCCCGGTTGTAAAGAAACAGTGCGCTAACAACTTCAAATCGAGCGTAAATACGCCACAGGTGGTGTATTCCGTTTATGTGCGGTTGTTTCGATTTTTTTCTGCACCTGCTCCACCTTATCCCGGTCACAACCCGCGAAATCCGTTGATTCTATTGCATTCAATACCGTATCCAGCTCTTCGTAAGACATCCCAATCTCCGATTCGTCCGTCTGACCCGCCCATAACCCCGCGGAAGGCGGCTTATCAATTATCGCTTTCGGGATGCCCAGCGAGTGCGCTAAAGCTTTCACTTCGGTCTTCAAAAAATCGCCCAAAGGTAGTATATCCACCCCGCCATCGCCATATTTTGTGTAGTATCCAATCATGAGTTCGCTTTTATTTCCTGTGCCAACCACCAGATAATTACGCTTATTTGCGAAATAATAAAGAAACAGCATCCTCAAACGTGGTTTCAGGTTTGAGATGGCAATATCGCCTTTTACCGTATCGGCGGCAGCTTCAAGCGTTTCAATAACCGCTGCGAATACTGGTGAGACATCTATTGTCCGTGTTTCAATATCAAACTTGTCCGTTACCAGTTTCACATGTTTTATATCCTCAGGGTCACTTCTGCAAGGTAGAATCAAGCCAAGCGTGTTATTCGGGCACGCATACTTACATAAAACCGCGACTACGGAAGAATCCAGGCCGCCGCTCATACCTAATACAACACCCGCCGCCGATGCTTCTTCCACCTGCGCTCTGATCCATCCGCTTAGTTCTTCAGCCACAATCTTCAGTTTCGTATTCATAGCCCGATAAAATATGTTGACGCATTGCTTTTATATATTTAAGGAAAAGAGATAATACAGTAATGTTCTTATGACTTTTGAGATGGGTATTAACGTGCTGGCGGAGTGCATAGGTGTGATAGCAATAGCGATGGTTCCTCTGGGTGAATTGCGTGTCGCTATCCCACTGGGAATACAATTTTTTGCTATGGACCCCCTTTTGGTGTACCTCTTATCTGTGATAGGGAATATGATCCCGGTAGTGCCGTTGCTGCTTTTTCTCGAGCCCGTTTCAAACTGGTTACGGCGCTACTCGTTATTCGACCGATTTTTTAACTCGCTATTCGCAAGAACAAGGCGATATGACCATAGGATGGAGAAATACGGTGCTTTAGGGTTAATACCTTTTGTTGCTATTCCTCTGCCCGTGACGGGTGCGTGGACGGCCTGTGCTGCTGCTTTCGTCTTCGGTATTCATTTCCGATACGCATTTACGTCTATTCTCGCAGGTGTGATGGTGGCGGGCGTGATCGTGACGCTGTCGTGCATGGGCGTTTTGGTGCTAATTGATTAGATTAGAGTTACTAAATTCAATGCTAAAAGAGCGGAGAAGAATGAAAGGGTCCTACGTGCTAATCATAGAAAACCGTAAGGACATAGAGCAAGAAATAGGTAAATTAGGCTGCGTAGCGTTTGAAAAGAGCTTTTATGCTTATGTCGGCTCGGCGCTTTCGGGCTTAGAACGAAGAATCGAACGGCATTTGCGAGACCCGGGCGACAACAAGAAATTGCACTGGCACATTGACTATTTCCTGG
>JAYEOC010000026.1:0-4673 GCA_034722635.1 Methanobacteriota archaeon | reverse complement strand
GGCAAGCCGATTTTTAACGAGAAGACCGCGGACGAAATACGCGAATCTTTTCTCGCGTTCTTCGAATCGCACGGGCACACGCGCCTGAAACGGTATCCCGTAGTAGCACGGTGGCGAGACGACCTCTACCTGAACATCGCATCAATATCGAATTTTCAGCCGTTTGTTACCTCCGGCAAAGTACCACCACCTGCGAACCCGCTCGTCATTTCACAACCCTGTATCCGACTCGAAGACCTCGAATCAATAGGTAAGAGCGGCCGTCATCTAACAACATTCGAGATGATGGGTCATCACGCATTCAATAAACGCGGTGTGGAAGAGCTTTACTGGAAGAACGATACCGTACGGTACTGCGATGAATATCTGAAACAACTGGGTGTGGATATGGACAGCGTAACGTATAAAGAAGCGCCGTGGATGGGCGGCGGAAACGCAGGACCGTGCCTTGAAGTGGTTACCGGCGGCTTGGAACTCGCAACTCTCGTCTTTATGGACTTAGAGCTCACACAAAACGGCGGTGAGACGAACATAGAAGGGCAATGGTACAAGAAGATGGACACCTACATCGTGGACACGGGCTATGGCCTGGAACGATTTGTATGGGCATCAAAAGGCACACCCACGGTGTATGATGCGATATTTCCTGAAATGATACACGAGTTGCTGACCCTTGCCGGCCGTGAGCATCCGCTGGAAACTCATAGGGAACAGTTAATGGATATAGCACGATTGTCCGGTGTTATGAAGAAGAAAGAGATAGCGAAGAAGTTGAATCTTACCTCTGAGTTCGTTAAAACCGTGATAGAACCGATAGAGGCTGTTTATGCTGTTGCAGACCACACGAGATGCTTAGCATTCATGATTGCAGATGGTATCGTCCCGTCAAACGCGAAAGAGGGCTATCTGGCGAGGCTGGTTATACGGCGATCTTTCAGGATGTTAAAAACATTAAAAATTGATACGCCGCTTGAAGAACTCGTCATTTCGCATATTAAGTTATTGCACAATTCGTTCCCTGAACTAGAACAGTATGTTGATAGAATAAGCGAAATTCTATCTTTGGAGAAAAACCGGTATGAGGAGACACTGATAAAAGGCGAAAGAATCGCGAAGCAAAAGCTAAAGGAGTATAGTGCAACAGGCAAAATGCCTCTTGAGGCCTCGATGAATATATATGACACTCATGGCATACCACCGGAAGTAGTTGTTGAGATTGCGTCCGAGTCAGGAGATGGCGTAGCTGTGGATATACCGGATGACTTCTATTCGCAAGTCGCAAAGATGCACGCCGAGGAGAAGAAGGGCGAGGTAGATCCGGTTGTGGTGAGCCAGAAAGAGCGGACGAAAACGTTACCGAAGACGTTGAAATTGTATTATGATAAGCCCACGGAGACCGAATTTGAAGCTACCGTGCTGGATACTTTTGATGACTTTATCGTGCTGGACAAAACGCTATTTTATCCCGAAGGTGGTGGGCAACCCGCGGATACTGGCTTTTTGAGTTCTTTCGCGGGGTCTGAGGGTACCGAGCTAAGAGTAGAGGAGGTCTTGAATGTGGACGGTGTGATCCTGCATAAGGTCGCAGGAGCGGCAAATAGCGTTGACAAAGGTGCTTTAGTGCGTGGAAGGATAGATTACCAGAGGCGGATGGCACATGCCCGGCATCATTCCGCCACACATATCGTGCTATGGGCAGCACGAACTGTATTGGGCGGTCATGTATGGCAAGCGGGTGCGCAAAAAGGAGAAGATAGGTCCCGGATTGATATAACGCATTTCAAACGAATATCCCGCGAAGAAAGAAGTGAGATAGAAATGCTCGCTAATAAAATGGTCATGCGTAATGAGGTAATTAGCGTGCATATAGAAGAAAAAAACGAGGCAGAGAAGAGATATGGCTTTTGCCTTTATCAGGGTGGCGTGCCTGCGAGTAAAGAGATAAGGATTGTGCAACTAGGTGCAGGTGAGGACGTGCAAGCATGTGCGGGGACGCACTGTTCAAAGACGGGTGATGTTGGACCGATAAAAATGTTGCGTACCGAGCGAATACAGGATGGTATCGAACGGTTGTGGTATTCGGCGGGAGAAGCTGCGGTTAAAGAGATACAAGCACGCGAAGAGCTGATAGCGAAATCGGCTGCGGTTTTGAAGGTACCGCAAGAAAAGTTACCGGCAACTGTGGAGCGGTTCTTTGAGGAGTGGAAACAGTTGAAGAAGGATAACGAGAGGTTGCGTGAGGAGCTAGCGGAGTTACGTGTAGGGTGGTTGAAAGGACGTGCCAAAACTATACACGGCATGAATGTGATTGCCGAAGTTTTGCCGGACGCCGATACGAAAGGGCTGATGAAAATAGCGGCTCAGCTTGCAGAAGCGGAATTCTTAACGATATTGATGAGCAAACAGGATAATCATGTATCGGTCGTATCATCGGTCCCTGCTATTCATAAGACACGTATAAGCGCGTCCGTAGTAGTGAAACGAGTGTGCGAAGTGCTTGGTGGCGGCGGTGGAGGCACGCCTGAGATAGCACAAGGTGGCGGTGAAAATGTAGCCAACATAGAAGAAGCGATATTAGCCGGGTTGCGTGTAGTGGAAGAGGAAAGTTTATAAAGAAGATATAGTAACCTTAACAGAGTAATGTATCTGATAATAGTAGGGTTGGGAGGAATAGGCAAAAACTTAGTTGATATAGCATCGAAAGATAAGAATGACGTGGTGGTTATAGACGAGGACGAGAAGAGATGCCGCGAGGTAGCGTCAAAATACGATGTTCTAACGATAGCTGGCGATGCCACAGAGAAGTCAACTCTGGAAGAAGCAGAAGCGAGCCGAGCGCACGCGCTTATTGCCACTACTTCTGATGACGCTGCTAATTTGATGATGGCGCTAACGGCGAAGGGACTGGGCACGAAGAAGGCGGTTGCGGTAGTAAACCAGGAAGAGCATGTAGAGATGTTCAAGGAGGCGGGCATCTATCTGTTTGAAAATCCGGATATGACCGTTGCGAGTCATCTGTATTTTTCGGTGAAACGACCGAAGATAAAAGATTTCCTTACTGTAAGTGGCGGAAAGGCGGAGATATTTGAGGTGATAGTCACGGATAAATCCAGAACCGTGGGTAAAAAGCTGTCGAAGTTGCGAATAAGGCAGGGGATAGTAGTTGCGATAGAGCGAGGTGGTGAGATAATACTGCCAATGGGCGATACGATATTTGAACTACATGATCTCGTGACCATATTTGCGAAGACGCAGAATGTGGATAAGATAAGTCAGCTTTTTGCGCCTTAAACCGTATAGCCAGTGCGGGCTTATGCCGAGGGAATTGAAATCCTGTTCAAACTTTTTTGTTTACTTGTGTAGCGCAAGGGCGTTGCTACAGGGAAAAATGTTATGAAGCGAAATGAACTGCCGGATGAAGTCTATAAGAAGCGGTTTAAACCAAAAGCAGAAGATGTGCGTGGTACATTCTTCCGTGACCAAACAGCGATTATACATTCCTTACCGTTCAGGCGATTGAAAAGAAAGACACAGGTCTTTTTTGCGCCGGATAACGACCATATTTGTACCAGAATCGAACACGCATTTCATGTATTCACTAACTCAACCACGATTTCTAAAGGCTTAATTGAGAAGGGTTGGGAATTAGACTTAGAGATGGTACAGGCAATTGCATTGGGCCATGACGTGGGACATGCACCATTTGGACATGCGGGTGAAGAAATATTAGACGAGCTAGTAAAAGAAGAATCCACGGTCATGCACGGTTTTCATCACGAGATTAATAGCCTTCGCGCGGTGGATTATGTGTCAGAACGAGGCGATGGCTTAAAACTGACCTTTGGAGTTCGAGATGGAATAGTTAGCCATTGTGGTGAAGATTTAGAGGATAAACAGTTTATTGAACCTGTCTGGGAAGTTAAGAAGTTAGAAGAGATACAGGAATTAGATAAACATCCCGCTTCGTATGAGGGCTGTATTGTTAGAGTAGCAGATAAAATATCGTCTTTAGGCAGAGACATGGAAGATGCACTCGAGCTGAAAGTAGTAAAAGCCACGGAAATACCGGAAGATACGTTGACCTATCTCGGAATTGCAGCTTCTGATGCCGAAAACCAATTCAATCGAGCTCTTTTAAACAGGATAATATATGATATTATAGATACCACCGATAGTACCGAAAAAGTAGGCGTGTCAGACGGAGGTTACGAATTCATAACACAGTTTAATGAATTCTCAAAGAGAAGCATCTATGAAGCAGAAAAGGTAAACAATTATAAATACTATGTCGGGGTAATAATACAGAATCTTTACGAATCGCTATCGGATTTATTTGATAAACACGAATTTGAGATCGAGTCATATACAAAAAACTTTATTCGGTCATATCGCGACTTCGGCGAGTTTTTAAGTGCGTATAAAGACTTTTACATCGCGGCGGGCACAGACAAAACGCAGATATTGGTTGATTTCATTTCCGGGATGTCCGATAATTATGCAATACGATTCTCCAAGGACATCACAATACCAAAAACGGTATTTAAATAACTACCGATTATTTAAAGTCCTTCATCCGCTTAACCATCTTTACTGCTGCTTCCACAGCACGTTTTGCATAATCTATACGCTCTTGTGCTTCTAACCGCGTCATCCCCGGTCCGGATACGCCCAAA
>JAYEOC010000025.1:0-4868 GCA_034722635.1 Methanobacteriota archaeon | reverse complement strand
GCGCTGAATATTACCAGTACATCGCTTCGGTCTTCGCCACATGGCGGTTACAGGCAAAAGATGTCTATGCGGAACTCAAAAAATTGCTCGTCAATGAGCTTTGTTTGAAGTGAGCTATACAAATACCTTTTATCTTTCTCTTTTTAAATATTTTAGGCTTTCTTATTCATACATTACTTCTTATACTTCTTACCACTACCACAGGGACAAGGGTCATTTCTCCCTATTTTGACTTTTTTGTTGGATTTTATTTAAGTCACCTTTCTATTTTCTTTTTCGATCACATCCTTAAACATACGATAATGTCTCTTTATTCTTTCAATGTAATGCCTATCCCTCAGAACGTACTTCCTGACTTTATTCAATAATATAGGAGCAAGTTCGGATTGATGACTTGCTACATTTAATATAGGACCTTTTAGTTCCTTTATGATCATAGGGTCATCATCACCAAACCAATCTGCGTAAAATTTGGAATTTTCCCACCCATACGCAATTACAGCCACGATTTCGTTTCTTTTTTCGGAATATACATTGAAGAATACTCTCCGACAATCGCAACCTACCTCGTCGCAGTAGGCTTCAATCAAGGCATAGTTTCCCGCAGGTAACTCGAGGTCACCAATTGCGATTATTGATCTGGTTTCTTTTTTTGCTATTTCCGGGAACTTTTCATAAAAAGGTGTGTATGCCATAATAATACCCCTCAATATTCCACCGAATAGGATACAAGATCCCTCTTTTCATTATCCCTTACAAAGACAACCATCTCGTTATTCAAAATAGCAGCCTCGTATTGTTCTTCTAATTGAATCTGAGACCTTTTGCTTAAATTTGACCTAAAATCGTTATACGGATAAGCGTATATCTTCTGTTCCTGGATGTCGAATAGCATAACTGGCTTTTTATCTTCGAATTGTTTGTACAGCCCGATAATATTGTCCCACTGCTCGCCCACAGCATCCCAATATTGCTCATACATTTTCGTCTTGATGCCTTTTTTACCGTCCTCCCTTTATTATCGTATATAACGAATATTATTTCTTTGTTAAAGCTTTCTTTGCTCATTTACAAAGGTTTATTTTCGCATGGTCTCTGATGTAATCCCGCAATGCTCGTCTGCTCGAGTACCATTTTCTTCCTATTTTCACTGCATCTAACAATCCTTGTCTTGCTCTCAAACTGAGATAGCTTATGATGCAAGAATGTAGCGGTTTTTATTGAATGGTCCCTTTTCTCCGTATCATTCAAAGAGTGATATGTATGCATTAACCTCAGTTCATCTTTATAATCTGTGTCAATAATTGATTTTCACTCGCTCCTCGCCATAGCACTCGCCTTCTTCCGTTCAGCCAATCGCCGTATCAATCCAAACCCCTTATCCTCTATCTCCTTCACCTCTATATAGCCCTTATCAAGAGCCCCTTTAACTAGCGCTTCACCGCTTTCCGAGCGAACGAAAACCGTTGACCAGCCCTCTTCCGAGCCTACCGAGCCCACGGAAATGTCCGCGAGTTCCGCAGTGAAATCCATACAAACCGAGCAGCCATCGCCCACATAATCTTCTATATCCACTAACGGGATACTATGTTTCTCGTTTGCATAGACAGAGAAATCCTTACCCTTTATGTCGCACTTGCTCACATTTTCCAACTTGGTATATTTCTTCGCGATGTAATCCAGCAACTCCTCTCTGAAATTCTCCATACAGAACAATCCAATCAGCAATTTCAGCTTATCTATGCCTACATCATAAGGCTGTTCAGACATTTGGACTTTTCTTAAACCCTGTATTTGACATGGCAGCCCCACAAACCCTATCGCTGTATGACCTTCTTCTATTGCGTCTCTAACGCCTATTACACTTGGATAAATTGTATATTTCGTGCCCGCACCGGCCTTCAAATCAGCATAATTCGTTGCAACCTTCGTTTTCGGGCGCCATTGGTCATCCGCAGCGGTAATTGCAGCGCAATCTAACACACCCTCTTCTAGTGCATATGCGAGCAGAGCGGTAACCGTACCACCATCCTGTCCCTTTATATCACTCTTTTTTGACTTGACTGCATAACAGTTGCGATAAACACCAAGTACATCCTCCTGTACCGCACCAAATATCCTACGCTCTAGCTCGGGCAGAGGCAAGGAAGTCCTGGGACATAGGGTATAGCAGAGCCCACATACAGTGTCATAGTCCTCACTAAACTCAGGTGCTTCCTCGTTTTTACCGTCCCCTATTTTTATCTTATCGCAAAACGCTGCACATGTGCCACAGAGACAGCAAATTCGCTTAGACACGACTTCGCGGTTCAAATCAGAAAACCCACGTTCTAAAAAGGTCGGTAACCGCACATATTTCCGCTCTTCTATTGCCAATCCGGCTGCTTCTTCTACCATCTTCTTCACTTCACCCCCGCCTTTTCCCTCAGTTTCACGTAATCTTCTTCCACCCTCGTCTGTATCGTTGCGATAGTATCATCGTTAAGATGCTTGAACCGCCCTTGCTTTTTTAGATACTCTGTTACGGGTTTCAAGTCCGGTAAATCAACGCTTAAGTTGTACTCACCGTTAATCACTTCATAAAGTGGAAATACACCCGTCTCCACCGCCAGACGACCCAGTTCTATCGTTATATCTGTCGGAGATCGCCAGCCAGTAGGGCAGACAGACAATATGTGTATATACGCCGGACCATCCATTTCCGCTCCACGCTTCACTTTAGCCATCAAATCAAGCGGATATGAAGGACATGCAGTCGCAACATACGGTATCCTATGTGCAACTGCGATTTCGGGCATGTTCTTCTTCATCGTCACCTGCCCTATACTGCTCTTCTTACCTACGGGCGCAGTGGTCGTCCACGCACCGTAAGGTGTAGAGGAAGATCTCTGTATGCCCGTATTCATATACGCTTCGTTATCATAACAAACATATAAGAAATCATGCCCGCGCTCCATTGCACCGGACAATGCCTGTATGCCTATATCCGTAGTGGCACCGTCACCGCCGAAGCCGACAAATTTCACGTTCTTATCTGGTATCTTTCCTTTTCGCACCCGCACTTTATATGCTGATTCTATACCTGACATGACTGCTGCTACATTTTCAAATAGCGTATGTATCCATGCCATTTGCCATGACGTTTGTGGCAATAACGATGAGAAAATCTCTATGCAGCCCGTTGCGGTAACGATTATCACATTCTTACCCAGTGCTTTACAGACGTATCTAACCGCAAGTGCCTCCCCACACCCGATACAGGCACGGTGCCCGGGAGCGAAGTTCTCTTCCGTTGTAACCTGCCTCGGCACAAACAAATCCTCTTCTTTCTCCATCTCTATCTACCTCCACCTTCCCTTACACCGATAATCTCAGTTTCAACTTCCTCGCCTCGCTCTATTGCCTTCACCTTTTCCTGTGCTTGCGTTACCATATACTTGAATTCCGAAATCTGTATGTCCCGACCGCCGAGACCACCGATGAATCCCACTATCTTCAGGTCTTCTCGTTTATTATACAATGCCGATTTTAACTCTGAACAAACAGGACCACCCATTCCAAAGGATATTGCACGGTCTAAGACTACCAGAAGATCAAGCTCCTTTACTGCTTCTCGCAGCTCCGTGAATGGGAACGGTCGCCACAAACGCAACCTTATAAGACCCACATCTACGCCTGCTGCTCTCAGTTCATCTACTGCAAGCATTGCAGTCTCACTGCAACTACCCATTGTCAAGAGCGCAATTCTCGCACCGTCCATCTTATAGCACTCAACAGGCGAGTAATGGCGGTCGAAGATCTCGCCAAATTCGTCCCAGATCTCTTGTATTTTAGGCCTTGTATTCTCAAAAGCCACATCCTGCGCCTTCTTCGTCTCCGGATATATGAACGGCGGACCATAACAGCCCATACTCACCGGCTTGTCCGGATCTAACACGAAAGGGTGCTCATAATCAGGAATAAAACCCGCTATTTCTTCTTCTTCCGGCAGAATCATGTCCTCAATTACATGTGAAAGATAAAATCCATCTATGTGCACCATCGTTGGGAACAGAACGTCTTTATCCTCGGCTATCCTGTATGCGCAGGTTGTAAGGTCGAATGCTTGTTGATTGTTCTCGGCGAACATCTGGATCCAGCTTATGTCGCGAAGTGCCATCACGTCTGAATGATCGCACCAAACGGAAAGCGGAGCCGACAATGCTCTGTTTGCCGCTACTGCGACCACCGGCAACCTCATCGAAGAGGGTATATACAACACCTCGTGCATTAGCTCCAGGCCCTGACCCGCGGAACATGTAAAAACACGTGCCCCCGCCGCAGAGGCACCTACACATGCACTCATTGCTGAATGCTCTGATTCTACACATATAAAGTCCGCATCCAGATCGCCGTCTGCGACCATCTCCGATAACCGTTCTACAATATGCGTCTGTGGTGTGATTGGATATGCTGCAATGACATCGGCGTTTGCCATTCGAACCGCTTCGGCGACGGCAAATGAACCTTCTAAACCCACTATCTTTCCTTTTGTCATCTTCTCTAAAAGACTTTTCTTTAAAAAAAAGAAAGCTTTACCAAAGAAACAATATACGGTTTATATAAAATAACTTTCGTATTCTATTCCTCTTTCTCTTCTACCATACCTATTACGCTTCTTGGGCACTCATGCGCACAGATTCCACAGCCCTTACAATAATACAGATCGGCTTCGAAATAGCCTTCTTCATCTTCATGGATGCACGCTTCCGGACAGTAGATATAGCATAGCCCACATTTTATGCACCTTTCGTTCTCGCGAATCGGTCTCTCCGATCGCCAATCACCGGTTTTATAAGACGATGCATTTCCCGGCTCTGTAACTACAA